>JAJEAZ010000533.1 GCA_022824105.1 Alphaproteobacteria bacterium | reverse complement strand
GCTGCTGATGGGCGCGAGCCTGCTGGTGACCGCGTCGGCGCAATTGTGGCTGTTCCCGCTGGGCGCGGTGCTGCTGGGCGCCGCCTCCGTCTCGACGCCCGCAAGCTCGCACATCCTGGCGCGGGTGACGCCGCTCCGCCTTGCGCCGCTGATCTTCTCGATCAAGCAGACGGGCGTGCCGGTGGGAGCGCTCATCGGGGGCCTGCTCGTGCCCTTCCTGCTGGGGCTGGCCCTGTATTCGGACACGTTCGGCGTGTCAGTCCGGCTCGGACCCTACGGCGCTTCGTTCGTCACCTGCCTGGTCGTGTTTGCCGTCATGGTGTCGCTGGAGCCGGTGCGGGGCTTCTTCGACGCGGACCGCAGACCCGACATGAAGATCGCCTTCGGCGACCTGCCGGCGACGCTGAAGACGGTGCTGGCCATCCGCCCGCTGCGCGACCTGTCGTTCGCGGCCTTCGCCTTCGGCGGGCTGCAGGCGCTCTTTTCGGGCTTCTTCATCCTCTTCCTAATCGACGGGCTGGACTATTCGGAAGCCGAAGCCGGCTCCGCCTTCGCCATCGCATCCTTCTCCGCTGTCTGGGCGCGCATCCTCTGGGGCGCGCTCGGCGGCGGCGCCGTCTCGCCGCGGATCATCATGGCGGGCATCGGGCTGGTAGCCGGACTTTCGGCGGTCGCAACCGCGCTCTACGGGGTGGAGTGGACCTTCTGGGAAATCACCGCGGTCGCCATCGTCTTCAACATGACGGCGCTGAGCTGGCACGGCATCCTGCTGGCGGAAACGGCCCGCCTCGCCCCGGAGGGCCAGGTCGGCGGCGTCACCGGCGGGGTGCTGGCCTTCACCTCCATCGCCATGATGATCTATCCGGCGCTTTACGGCGGCCTGCTCGCCTGGACAGGCTCCTATGGCATCGGCTTCATCCTGGGGGCGGTTCCCTCCTTCGCCGCCTTCGTCATCTTCGTCAATCCGCCGGTGGACGGCGCGTGGACCGGCCTTGCCGCACGGTTCGGCCGCCAGCTCCTTTCAAGGCGCGCGCTCGCGCGCGCCGGGGCCGTGACCGCGCTTGGCTCGGCGCTTGGCGTCGCGCTCAATGCGGCGGGCTGGTAACCCGGTCGAGGAAGGACAGCAGCGGCGCGTTGAAAGCCTCCGGCGCCTCGACATTGGAGAAATGGCGCAGCCCCGGCAGCATCACGAGCTCGGCGCCGGCGATTCCATCCCGGAGCTCCTCCGCCCGCGCCGGCGGCGTCACCGGGTCGTCGCCCGCGCCCAGCACCAGGACCGGGCAGGAAATCCGGTGCAGCCGGTCCAGATAGTCGAGTTCCGCAACGGCCGAGGTTCCGGCCAGATAGCCGGTGATGTCGGCGGCCGTGAAGACATCGCGGACGGCGGCATAGTCCGATCCGGCAGCATCCGCATAGGCATCCGAGAACCAGAGCTTGTGGGTCATGTCCCAGACCGGCGCCATGCCCGATGCGCGCACGACCGCCTGTCGCTCGACGACCCATTGGCGGTACCAGGGCGTTGCGCGCGCCATGGTGTTGCAGAGCGCCGCCGCATGCACGCGGTCGGGGTGTCCGATGGCGACGCCCTGCCCGATTATCCCGCCGGTGGAGATGCCGACCCAGATGACCCGGTCTATGTCCAGCGCGTCCATGACGCCCACGGCATCGGCGACGAAGCCGTCCAGCGAATAGGGCCCTTCCGGAGCATCGCTCGCGCCATGGCCGCGCCAGTCGTAAAGCAGCAGCCGGTAGCGGTCGGAAAGCGCCGGCGCCTGGTGATCCCAGATACGATGGCTGGTGCCCATGGCGTGCGCCATCATCACCACCGGGCCGTCGCCGCGCCCTTCCCAGCGATAGAAGAAACGGTTCCCGCCCGTCTCGACATGGCCCCCCGTCATCGGTCGATCCTGTAGGCTGCAACCTTGTCGGGGTCGAGGCGGATGCCGAAACCGGGGCGATCCGATACATGCAGGCGGCCGTCCCGGAGTTCCGGCGGGTCGAGCCACATGCCGGGCCAGATCGGATCGCGTTCCGGATCGGCGAAACACTCGACCGCAAAGCTGTTGGAGGCGCCGGCCAGCAGGTGCAGGGCGATCTGCGGCTCCTCATGGTGGGTCATCTGCACATCGTGCAGGCGGCAGACGGCAGCCGCATCCAGCCATGCCGTCGGGCCGCCCGACTCCGAGGCGTCGATATTGACCATATCGACCGCGCCCGCCTCCACGAGCCGGCGCGCGCCATGCGCCGTGATCTCGCTCTGGCCGGCATTGATCGGAATCGAGGTCGCGTTGCGCAGGGCCGCCATCGCCGACACATCGTCGAACCAGTGGCACGGCTCCTCGAACCAGGAAATGTCCAGCGGCTCGACCAGCCGCGCGAAACGCTCGGCGCTGCGCCGGTCCCAGCCCCGGTTGGCGTCCACCGCTATCATGAAATCCGGGCCGGCGCCCTCCCGGCAGGCCGTCACGCGCTCCGCGTCCTCCTCCGGCGAAAGCCCGCCCACCTTCACCTTGCAACCCGCCATGCCCCACTCCTGGAGCTGGCGCATTTCCCGGCCCAGATCGTCCAGCGTCTTGCCGTCTTCGTAATAGCCGCCGATGGAGAAGATCGGCAGCGAATCGCGGACGCCGCCCATCAGCCGCGCAACGCTCACCCCGTAGATGCGCCCCAGCCCGTCCCACACCGCGCTGTCAACGCAGGCAATGGCCTCCAGCAGCAGCTTCGGGGCCATGGCCGCGCCGGGCACGCGGACGAACATGTCGTCGTAGAGACGCCGCCAGTCGCGAATGTCCCGCCCGACCAGCAACGGCGCCAGCACCTCTTCCACCAGCCGGGCGATTTCCCGGCCCTCGGAGCGGTTGTCGCCGTTATAGACCTCCGCCGTCGGCCCGTCCCTGACCGTGAGCCGGGTGATGACCGTGCAGCGGCTCGGCACGGCATAGACGCTGCCGCCGAAGACCCGGGACAGCAGAATTTCTATCGGGATGGCTTCGATTCGCTCGACGATCATGCAGGCCGCCTCCGGCGCACGGGGAACGGGCGGGAGTTTGCAAGCTTGCATGCGGGCTGTCTAATGGCCGCATGAGCGGGGCGGCGGCAGGGGGAATCACTTTAGGGACCTGCTATCGGTTTTTCATACCGCTCATTTTCATGACCGAACTCAACATGATCTCGAAGTCGGTCATCAATGCCTTCCTCGCGCGCATGGACGACAGCAGCATCGTGCTCGCGGCCTTCCACAGCGCCTTCACCCTCTACTATTCCATCGCCAGCGGCACGGAAGTCTGCTCACTGCTGACGCTTTCCTACCTCCGCAGCCGCCGCGCGCTTGCCCATCTGCTGCGCTTCATGGGCGTCATCGTGGCTGTCCCCTGGGCCGTCGCGCAAGTGCTGGCCTTCACGCTCGTCGGCGATTTCGCATTCCAGACACTGTTCGGAATCAGCGACGCCGCGGTCGCCGAAGCCAAGACGGCGACCTTCCTGCTGTCGCTCAGCGCCCCGATCCTGATCTGCCGGTCGGTCGCCTTCGGCCTGCTGATGATGGGCCAGAAGACGATCTTTATCACCTGGGCGACCGTCGCGCGGCTGGGCTCGCTCGCCGGCTCGCTCGTCGTGCTGCCGCTGGTGCTGGAGGGAGCAGCGGTGGGGGCCGGGGCGCTGGTCTTCGCCATGTTCAGCGAAACGGTTGTCGCGGTCTTTTTCGCCCGGCGCATCTATGCCGGCCTGCCCGAGCATGGCGAAACGCCGCCGACCGCGAGGGCGCAATGGCGTTTCTCATGGCCCTTGATGCTGAATACCTCGGCCGAGATGGGCATGGTCTTCGCCATCAGCGTGTTTCTCGGCCGTCTTCCGGACCCCGATCTGGCGCTTGCCGCGTTCGCAATCGTATATGGCCTGGCGGGCCTGATGCTCAGCCCGCTGCGCAATCTGGTGCAGAGCGCCCAGACACTCGTGCGCCGAATCGAAGACCGGCGCGTGATTCTGAAGTTCGCCGGGCAGCAGATGCTGTTCTTCGGGGCTGTCGCCCTGCTCCTGTTCCATACGCCGCTCGACCGTCTGATTCTCTCCGACGCCATGGGTCTGGAGCCGGTGCTGGAGGCCTATTGCGCTCCTGCCATGCAGGCCGCATTCGTCATGGCCGCATTCTGGGGCCTGTCGGCGGTATTTCGCGGCCTTCTGGCGGGTGCGAGGGTCACGGGCGCGCTCGCCGTCTCGGGCATCGCCCGCATATCCGCCGCCACCCTCGTTGCGGCGACCTGCCTGCTGCTGCCCGGGGGCAACGGAGCCGTCATCGGGCTGGCCGCCTGGATGGCGGGCTACGGCGCGGAGGCCGCCATTCTGGCGATCCGGGTGCGCCGCCTGGGGCCGCCGGGTTAGCCGGGCTGCTCCTCTTCGACATCCTCCTCGGGGACCTCGCGGACGACGAGCGTCACGCCGTCCACCTCCACCACCGTCACTTCGGTGTCCGCCGGGAGTTCGCCGTCGGGCGACGCCAGGCGAAGCGCCCACATCGTGTCCCCGATCCGTATCCGGCCGCGGCCGCTGACGGTTGCATCGCGCAGCGTGGCGCGCGTGCCGACCATGCTGCGTCCGCGCCGGTTCAGGGTCGGATGATCGGTCGGCCCCTGCCTTGACGCCACGAAACGCCGTCCGAGGAAGATCGACGCCACAGACAGAACAGCGAAGACGACCAGTTGAACCTGCCAACCCATGTCCGACACGGCGGCAAGCAGCAGGCCGGTCAGGACGCCGGCGATCCCGAGCCAGAGGAAGACGACGCCCGGAACCAGGATTTCCACCAGCATCAGCAATACGCCGAGCGCCAGCCAGTGCCAGTAGGAAATATCCGCGAGCGAAAACGCTTCCATCGACCCGGCCTCAGGCGCCGGAACCGGAGGGCGGCACGGAGCTTCGGCGGCCCGGAGCCGGCGGATTGCCCTCCCCGTCCTTGCCGAAGGCTTCCCTCGCGATCTCGGTCAGGCCCGCAAGCGCGCCGATCACGCCGGACGCCTCCAGCGGCATCAGCACGACCTTCTGGTTGCGGGCGCTGGCAATGCCCTCAAGGGCCGTCACGTATTTCTGGGCGACGAAATAGTTGATCGCCTGGACATTGCCCTCCCCGATGGCTTTCGAGACCATTTCGGTGGCGCGCGCTTCCGCCTCGGCCTCGCGTTCGCGCGCTTCGGCATCGCGGAACGCCGCTTCGCGCCGGCCTTCGGCGTCCAGGATCGCCGCCTGCTTCTGCCCTTCGGCGCGCAGGATTTCCGCCTGCCGGACGCCTTCGGCCTCCAGGATGACCGCGCGCTTCTCCCGTTCGGCCTTCATCTGGCGCGCCATGGCATCCACCAATTGGGCGGGCGGCGTGATGTCCTTGATCTCGATGCGGGTGATCTTGACGCCCCAGGGCGCGGTCGCCTCGTCCACCACCTTCAGCAGTTCCGCGTTGATCTTGTCGCGCTGCGACAGCAGCTCGTCCAGGTCCATGGAGCCCATAACCGTCCGGATATTGGTCATGGTCAGGTTGAGGATCGAGATTTCGAGGCGACGCACCTCGTAGGACGCCTTCACCGCGTCCAGGATCTGGAAGAACACGACGCCGTCCACGGTCACCATCGCGTTGTCGCGGGTGATGATCTCCTGCGACGGCACGTCGGTCACCTGCTCCATCACGTTCTGGCGCTGGCCGATGCGGTCCACGAGGGGAACGATCAGGTGCAGCCCGGGCGCCAGCGTCCGCGTGTAGCGCCCGAATCGCTCCACCGTGAACTCGAAGCCCTGCGGGACCGTCTTCACGCCCATGAAGACAAGCGCCACGGCGAAGACCAGCACGATGAGCACGAACACCGAAAACGGACTCAACAAAGGTATCGCGTCCAGCATTTTCCGGTTTTCTCCAACGGGTTGGCGGGAGCGTCGCTCTCCGTCCACAGAATAGGCGAATCGCGGTTGCCGGAACAGGCGGAATCGCCAAAGAGCCTGCCGGGCAGGCGTCGAAGCGGCCCGCGCGCGCCCGGTTTCAGCGCCGCTCCGCCGCGTCCCGGATCGCACGCCAGATGCGGAACGGGCTGGCCGCCCCCTCGAAGCGCGTGACGCCGAGCGGCGCCAGCGCATCGAGAATGGCGTTGGTGACGGCGGGGTATCCGGCGATGGCGCCTGCCTCTCCGCAGCCCTTTACGCCAAGCGGATTGGTCGTGCAGCGCGTCGGCGTAAACGCGATGTCGAAGGGCGGCAGGTCGTCGGCGCGCGGCATGGCGTAATCCATGAACGAGCCGGTCAGCGGCTGGCCCGTTTCCGCTTCGAATACCGCCTCTTCCAGTAAGGCCTGCCCGACACCCTGCGCGATGGCGCCATGCACCTGTCCCGCGACGATGGCGTCGTCGATGTGTTCGCCATAGTCATCGAAGGCGGCGTAACGCACCAGGCGCACGGCCCCCGTCTCCGGGTCGATCTCGACTTCCGCCAGATGGGTGCCGTTCGGGAAGGTCATCCACTCCCGCGCCCAGTGGTAATAGGTGTCGAGCGCACCGTCTCCGGCAAGTTCGAACAGGCCGACCGCGCGGTCGGTGCCGGCGACGCGGAACGCGCCCGCTTCGTATTCGATATCCCCCTCCGCCGCCTCCAGCCGGTCGGCCGCCAGCGCCCGCCCCTTCTCGATGACGATCTCGCTCGCGCGGAAGATCGCCGTGCCGGCCATGTAGGTTGCGCGCGAGCTGCCGTGGCCGCCGCCCATGGCGATCTCGTCCGTGTCGCCCTGGACGAGCCGGATGCCGCCGCTCGGCAGGTCCAGACAACGGGCCACGATTTCGGGGAAGGTGGTCTCGTGCCCCTGGCCGATATGCTGCGTGCCGGTCACGAGGTCCACGCGGCCGTCGCCGTGGAAGCGCAGTTCAACATTCTCCTCCGGGAAGCCCCCGGTCGCCTTGATGTGGCAGGCGAAGCCGAGCCCGCGAAGCAGGCCCGCCGCCTCGCTCCCGCGCCGGCGCTCCGCGAAACCCTCGGCGCTCCGCTCGGCAAGCGCAAAGCCCTCCCGGAAGGCGCCGCTGTCCACGGTGAAGCCGAGCGCATTGGTCATCGGCAGGCCGGACACGAGATTTCGACGCCTGAGCTCTTCCCGCCCAATGCCGGTTTCCGCCGCCGCCCTGTCGATCAGCCTTTCGAGAATGTTCACCATTTCGGCGAAGCCGGGCCCGCGCGTCACGCCTTCGGGCGGCGTATTGGTCAGCACGGCGCGGATATGCAGCGCGACGGCCGGAATGGAATAGACCGTGCCGGCCAGATGGACGAACTGCCCGGTCTGGACGCCGCCCGCGACATTGCCGAACCAGGCGCCCGCATTCGCGTTGCTCGTTATCCTGAGCGCGAGAAAGCGCCCCTCCCCGTCCAGCGCCAGCTCGGCCTCGGCGCGCTGGCCGCGGCATTGATGGTCGGTCAGGAAGGTTTCGGAGCGCGTGGCCGTCCAGCGCACGGGACAGCCCAGCCGCCGGGCCGCCCAGAGCAGCAGCGGATATTCCGGATAGTTGAAATTCTTGACGCCGAAGCCGCCGCCCACATCCTCCGCGATGAAGCGCACCCGCCCGGGCTGGACGCCCAGGCACGCCGCCACATGGTCGCGGTTGACATGCAGGTTCTGGCTGGAAAGCCGCAGCGTATAGCGGCCTTCCTCCGGGTCGTAGGAGCCGGCCGCGCCCCGCGGCTCCATCGGGTTGATGACCACGCGATGGTTGAGGAGCGCGATGCCGACCCGGTGGGCGGCGCGCGAAAATGCGGCTTCCACGGCTTCGCCGTCGCCGGTCCGCCAATCGAGGCAGAGCCTTTCCGGCTCCATCTCCAGCGGCTCATAGGCGATATGCACCCTGTCCGCCATGTCCAGGGCCTCGTCCGGCGTGGCCCCGGTCACGAACGCGACCGGCTGACCCGCATAGCGCGCGGTATCCTCAGCCAGAAGCGGCTGCGGCTCGCAGTCGAACGGCTCGCCGGTCTGCATGTTGGCGGGCTGGTAGGGCCGCAGGCCCCCGAGCCCGGCAATATCCGCCGCCGTGAAGACCTGCACCCCGTTGCCCTCGACCGCCCGGATACGGGCATGGGCGTGCGGGCTGCGCAGGAACGCCGCCCAGAGCGCGCCCGGAACCTCGATGTCGTCCAGATAGCGGCCCCGTCCCGTTATGAACCGGGCATCCTCGCGCCTGCCTGCCACGTTCCCTGCTCCTCCTTTCGGGCTATAGTAACCGCGTTGCGAGGGGAGAGTACCATGGCCGAACTCTGGGAACTGTCTGCAGAGGAAGCGGTTCGCCGGCTGACCGCGGGCGAAGTGTCGCCGCTGGAGCTGGTGGATGCTTCGATAGCCCGGATCGAGGCCGTGGACGGGGCGGTGAACGCGCTGCCGCTGCACCGGTTCGAGCGCGCGCGGGAAGACGCGAAGCGGCTTCAGGACATTCCGCCCGGCGATCGGGGGCTGCTGGCGGGCCTGCCTATCGCCATCAAGGACCTGATCGACGTCAAAGGCATGCGCACGACCTACGGTTGCCCGCTCTATGCCGACAATGTCGCAGACAAGTCCGACCCGCTCGTGACCCGGCTGGAGGCGCGCGGCGGCATCGTCGTCGCCAAGTCCAGTTCGCCGGAAATGGGCATGATGCCGGTGACGACGAACCGGGTCTTCGGCCACACGCGCAATCCCTGGAACCTCGAAACGACGCCGGGCGGCTCGTCGGGCGGCGCGTCTGCGGCGCTGGCGGCGGGCGAAGTGCCGCTCGCTCATGGCTCCGACATAGGCGGCAGCCTGCGCATCCCGGCGGCGTTTGCGGGCGTGTGCGGCCTGCGGCCGAGCCCCGGACGGGTGCCGCGCACCCACTCCCACCGCTGCTTCAACCCGATGTCGGTGCAGGGCCCGATGGCGCGCAGCGTGGGCGACATTGCGCTGTTCCTCGATGCCATGGCCGGCTATCTGGCGAGCGACCCGCTGAGCCTGCCCGATCCTGCCGGCTCGTTCCGGGCCGCAGGCAAGCGGCCGGGCCGCATCGGCTATGTCGCCGATATCGGCCTCGGCGGCGTCGAGCCCGATGTCGCCGCGGTCGTCGAGGCGGCGCTTGCGAAGCTGGACATCCCGGTCGAGCCGCTGGCGCTCGATTTCGGCGACATGGCCCGGCTGTTCTCGGTGATGATCGGGCACAACACGCTGATCGAGCGCGCCGACTTCATTGCCGAGAACCGCGACAAGCTGGAGCGCGTGCTGGGGCTGCTGCTCGACTACGCCAACAGGCTCACCGCCGAGGATTTCATCTGGGCCGAGCGGGAACGCGCCGCGGTGTTCCAGCGCCTGTCCAACGCCTTCGAGCAGGTCGATGTCATCGTCATGCCGACGGTGTGCTGCACGGCCTTTTCGGTCGAGGAGCGCGGCGCGCGGGTGGACGAATGGTCCGAGGCGCCGCCGCCCTGGTTCCAGCAATGCTGGGGCACGGTGCTGACCTCCTGCCCGATTCTGGCGATCCCGGCCGGCCTCGCTCCGAACGGCATGCCGGTCGGCCTCCAGATCGTCGCGCCGGTCAGGCGCGAGGACATGGTGATCGCCGCAGGCCGCGTCATCGAGGAAGCGGTCGGCTCCCTCCCGGCCATCGACCCGCGGCCGGCCTCCTGACCCCCCTGACCCCAAGCGGAGACCCCTTCATGGCCGGAAAGATCGACGCCCGCCTCGCCGAACTCGGCATAGAGCTGCCCGAAGCGCCCGCGCCCGCCGCCAACTATGTGCCCTGGGTCCGGAGCGGCAAGCTGCTGTTCGTGGCCGGGCAGGTGTCGGGCAACAACCAGGGCGTTCACAAGGGCCGGCTCGGAGACGATCTCGGGCTCGACGAGGGCGTGGCC
>JAJEAZ010000550.1 GCA_022824105.1 Alphaproteobacteria bacterium | reverse complement strand
ACCTGGATCGTCGATACCGGCTTCAAATCCGACATTTCGGGCGAGGGCGGGCGCATGCACCTGCACGACCCGGCGGCGGTTCTGGGCCGACTCGGCGTTGACGCAAGCACGGCGCCGGACGTCCTGCTGACCCATGCGCATTTCGACCATGTCGGCAATCTGGCCGACTATCCGGCGGCCGGATTCCGCATGCATGCCGAGGAAATGGCGTCGATCACCGGGCCGGACATGACGCATCCGGCCTTCCGCCACGCCTACCATCTGCGCGACACCCAGGCCCTGGTGCAGCTCGTCTATGAAGACCGGTTGCGTTTCGACACCGAGCCCGTCGTCGAGATCGCGCCCGGCCTCGAATCGCACCTGATCGGCGGCCATGCGCGCGGGCAGACGGTGCTGCGCGTCCACAGCAGGCGGGGCTGGATCCTGCTCGCCTCCGACGCCGTCCACCTGTTCGAGGAAGTCACGGACGAGCGCCCGTTCGCGATTTTCTACGACCTGGCGAAGATGGTCGAAGGCTACCGGCGCTGCCTGGCGCTCGCCGGCTCTCTCGACCGCCTCGTTCCCGGCCACGATCCGCTGGTAACGGCGCGTTATCCCGCCCCGGGCGCCGACCTCGAAGGCATCGTGCTCGACCTCGGCGCGGAACCCTCGGACTGATGCGGTTGCGGCGCTTGCGCAGACGGCATCGGCGGCTATAGTCGCGCGTCCTTTCGGAGGGACCATTCCATGCTGATCTCACCGGCCTACGCGCAGTCGGGCGGCGGCGGCGACATGCTGACCGGCCTGTTGCCGATCATCCTCATCTTCGTCGTGTTCTACTTCCTGCTGATCCGCCCGCAGCAGAAGAAGGCCAAGGCGCACCGGGAGCTCGTGGCGGCGCTCAGGCGCGGCGACAGGGTGGTCACCGCCGGCGGGATCATGGGCGTGGTCGCGCGGGTCAGCAACGAGCATGAGGTGCTGGTGGAGATAGCCGAGGGCGTGCGCGTGCGGATGGTCCGCTCGCAGATCACGGATGTGCTGTCCAAACCCCAGCCGGGGCAAGCCGCCGCGCCGGCCGGTCCGGCAGGGGGCGGCAGCCTCCTCGGCGGGCTGTTCGGCCGCAGGGGCAACTAGCCCGCCCATGCTCTACTTCGCCAGGTGGAAGATCGTCGTCATCCTGGCGATCTGTCTGTTGGGCCTGATCTACGCATCGCCGAACTTCTGGCGGTCGGACAGCCTCGGCACGGATCTTCCGAGCTGGATACCGCACAAGACCGTCAATCTCGGGCTTGACCTGCAGGGCGGTGCGCACCTGCTGATCGAGGTGCAGACGGCCGCCGTGCTGCAGGAGCGCCTGGAGGCGGTTGAGGACAATGTGCGCCGCAGCCTGCGCGACGAGCGCATCGGCTATCGCGGGCTCGGCGTGCGCGGCAACGCCGTGGTGTTTACCCTGCGGGAGGCGGGGGATGTCGACCGCGCCCGGCGGCTTGTCGCCGAACGGGACAGTCTGGTGACAGTCGATATCGACGATGCCGGCTCGGCAAGGCTGGAATATCCAGAGGAAGTCGTCGTCGATGTCGAGAGCGCCGCCGTCGAGCAGACTCTGGAAATCCTGCGCATACGCCTGAACGAACTCGGGCTCAGGGAGCCGACGATCCAGCGCCACGGCCTGGACCGCATCATCGTGCAGCTTCCCGGCGTGGACGACCCGGACGCGATCAAGGACCTGCTCACGCAGACCGCCAAGCTCACCTTCCACCTGCTGGACCAGCGCAATGCGGACCCGACGGCCGCTGCGCCGCCCGGCGCGCGCTGGCACAAGGGCACGGACCCGCTCGGGCAGGTCATCGACTATCTCGTCGAAAAGCGCGTCCGCGTTTCGGGCGAGCGCCTGGTCGATGCCCAGCAGACCTTCCAGGACGGGCAGCCGGTGGTCAGCTTCCGCTTCGACTCGGTCGGCGCGCGCCAGTTCGGCCGCACGACAGGCGAGCATGTGGGGCGGCCGCTGGCCATCCTGCTGGACAACGAGGTCATCAGCGCGCCCCGGATCAACGAGCCGATCCTGGGCGGTTCGGGCATCATCTCCGGCTCGTTCACCCTTACTGAAGCGCAGAACCTGGCGCTGCTGCTGCGCGCCGGCGCCTTACCCGCGCCGTTGGTCTATCTGGAAGAGCGCACGGTCGGGCCGGGCCTCGGGCAGGACTCCATCGATGCCGGCAAGGCGGCCAGCATCATCGGCATGGTTGCCGTGCTGGTGTTCATGGTCGTGGTCTACGGCCTCTTCGGCCTCATGGCGAACGTCGCGCTGGTGTTCAACATGGCGCTGATTTTCGGCGCGCTGTCCCTGCTTCAGGCGACGCTCACCCTTCCCGGCATTGCCGGCATCGTGCTGACCATCGGCATGGCGGTGGACGCAAACGTGCTGATCTTCGAGCGCATCCGCGAGGAAGCGCGCGTGGGGCGCGGCGTCATCGGGGCCATCGACGCCGGCTACGACCGCGCGCTCAAGACGATCATCGACGCGAACCTCACGACGCTGATAGCCGCGGCGCTGCTGTTCTGGTTCGGCTCGGGGCCGGTCAAGGGGTTCGCCGTCACGCTCGCCATCGGCATCCTGACCTCCATGTTCACCGCGATCTGGGTCACGCGGCTGATGGTCGTTCTCTGGGTTCGCCGCCGGCGCCCGCAAATGTTGCCGATCTGAGGGGCGGGCAGGAACGATGCGACCGTTGAGGCTCATTCCACCGGACACCAATTTCCAGTTCATTGCGCTGCGCAAGCGCGCCTACATCGTCTCGATCGTGCTGATCCTGGCCGCGGTGGCGTCGCTGGCGGCGCAGAGCCTGAATTTCGGCATCGACTTCGTCGGCGGCACGTTAATTGAGGTGCGCACGAAGGGGCCCGCCGATATCTCGGCCATGCGCCAGACGCTCTCCGCGCTCGACAGGGGCGAGGTCGGCCTCCAGGAGTTCGGACAGCCGACCGACGTGCTGATCCGTATTCAGCAGCAGCCGGGCGGCGATGCCGCCCAGCAGGCCACGGTCGCCGCCGTGAAGGAGGCGCTTGGCGACAGCGTCGAGGAGTATCGCCGGGTCGAGGTTGTGGGGCCCAAGGTCGGGGGCGAGTTGATCGAGGCAGGCGCGATTTCGGTGGCGCTCGCGCTGCTGGCGATCATGGCCTACATCTGGTTCCGGTTCGAATGGCAGTTCGGCGTCGGCGCCGTGTTGGCGCTGGCCCACGATGTCATCACCACGGTAGGCGTGTTCTCCATCCTGCAACTGGAGTTCAACCTCTCCACCGTGGCCGCCGTGCTCACCATCGCCGGCTATTCGATCAACGACACGGTGGTCGTGTTCGACCGGGTGCGCGAGAACCTGCGCCGCTACAAGACCCTGCCGATGATCGACCTGCTGAACCGCTCGGTCAATGAAACCCTGTCGCGCACGGTCATGACCTCCGTAACCACGCTGCTGGCGCTGCTGTCCCTGTTCTTCCTCGGCGGCGAGGTCATCCGCGACTTCGCCTTCGCCATGATCTGGGGCGTCATCATCGGCACCTATTCCTCGGTCTGGATTGCATCGGCCACGCTCTTGTGGATGGGGGTGCGCCCGAGCGCGACGGACCAGCTTCCCGACGATGCCGAGGTCGCCCGCACGCTCGGCGAGCAATGACCGACATCAGCCCTGTCGTCCCGCAAGGCCGGCAGGTCGTCGAAAGCTACGGGGACGGGCGTTTCCGGATTTCCGGCGCCGTCTGGACGGGTTCCGTGCTGCTCCGTCCCGACAAAGTCCTGACCTGGCCTGTGGGCGGGTTCCGGGACCTCACTCTTGAAAGCCTGATGCCGCTGACGGAAGGGGAGCATATCCCCGAAATCCTCCTGGTCGGCTGCGGCAGTCGAACGGAATTCCTGCCGCGGACGCTCCGCGAAGCGATAAGGGCGCAGGGTATGGTCGCCGACGCCATGGATACGGGCGCTGCCTGCCGAACCTACAATGTGCTGATGGCGGAGGACCGCCGGGTCGCCGCTGCGCTCATCGCCGTCGAATAAAGCCTGTGCCGGCGACGAGACGCCGGGCCCGGTTTGAGGTCGAATCGGTAATTTGTTCTTGAATTTTGTATTTTATCCTAGATATTGGCTTGCACCTCAGCAAACTGTGGTAAGATAAGTTAGGAGGAAGGAAGCGGCATCCGCGGGGCTGCGTCCTTTTCCGTTTCGCGCCGGCGCGAAAAAAGACCCTGGAGAAACTGACAGGAGAAGTGCGTCCGCTATCTCGCGCGCGCAATCAGGTGCGCGAACCGCGCCGGCGCAAAGGCGCGCCCGCCCGCGCAGGCGCCCACGCGCGATACGCGCGAATCAGGGTCCCGCCGGTCCGGGCAGCCGGGCGGCGGGAGAGCGAACGAAGACGGATCGAAAGGAGAGAACCATGCCGAAGACACGAAGTTCGGGAAACCGGACGGAAACCCCGAAGCCATGCCCCGAACGGGTGCGTTATGCCCAAACAGGCCCGGGCGAATGCACCATGCGCATCCGGATCATGACAAAACATGACATCCCATGACAGGTCGCGTCGTCTCGCGGGGATGAGACCCCGGCGGCGGCCGTCACAATCCCTGGCGCACCTTCGGGAACACATCCTCAGCCAGGCGCTGCAGGGTCTCCAGCGCAAGGCTTTGCGGCATGCCGGACCACTGGACGCTCATCACGATGTGGTTGACCCCGGTGGCCCGCGCCAGCGCGATCATCTGCTCCGCCACTTCGTCCGCAGAGCCGACGAGGAAGCGGTCGCGAGCAAGGTCTTCGAAGGCGGCGGTGAGGTCGGAGTCGCCCGTCGGCATCGCCTTGTCCTGGCCCCAGGAGGCATAGACGGCGTATTTGCCGGCGAGATGCGGGCCGCAGAGCCGGATCGCCTCCTCGCGGCTGCCGGCGACGAACACCTCGCGGCGGATCGGCAGTTCCTCGGGCATGGGCTTGCCCAGATCGTCCAGCGCCCGGCGATAGACCTCCATTTGTTCGAGGATCGTCGAAATCCGGTTGTGGGGATTGATGTACCAGCAGGTTCCAAGCCGGGCCGCCCGGCGTATCGCGGCGCCGGCATTGGCGCCGATCCAGATCGGCGGGTAAGGTTTCTGCACCGGCTTAGTGGGACAGGACGCCTCTCGGAGCGCGAAATGCGAGCCCTCCATGGTGACCTTGTCTTCCGTCCAGAGCCGCCTGATCGCTTCGAGATTCTCTTCGAACCGGCGTATCCGCTCCGCCTGCACCGTGCCGAATCCCGCGAATTCGACATCCCGGTAGCCGAGGCCCACGCCCACGATCACCCGCCCGCCCGACATGACATCCATGGTCGCCAGCTGCTCGGCAAGATCGAGCGGCTTGTGCAGCGGCAACAGGATGATGCCGGCATTGAGCCGCAGATTGGGGGCCTCCGCCATCATCCGGGTGAGATAGGGCAGCTGCTGGAAATCCTGGTAGGGCCAGGCGCTGTAGTGCGAGCCCTTGGTGAGCGATGCGAAGCCCAGGCGGTCCGCCAGCCGCACCTGCTCGGCAAGCTCCGCGAACCGTTGCTGCATGTCGTCGCCAAGCTCGTACTGGCCGCGGGTCATCAAGCCGAATTGCATTGGCTAAAGCCCCTGCCTGACGCGCGGAACGACTTCTTCCGCCATGACATGCATCTGCTCCAGAACGAGTTTCTGGGGCATTCCCGGCCACTGGATCGGCAGGGAAAGCTGGTTGGCGCCGGTCGCCTTCATCATATCCACGATCTGTTCGGCGACCTCGTCTGCGGAGCCGAACAGGAAGCGGTCGCGGGCAAGCTCGTCGAACTCCTGGCCGAGATCGTTGTCGCCCTCCGGCATCGCTTTGTCCTGGCCCCAGTCGTGATACGCCTTGTATTTGGCTTCCAGATAGGGCCGGGCGAGCCGGATCGCCTCGGCGCGGGTCCGCGCCACGAACATCTCGCGCGCCAGCGGCAGGGTTTCCGGCCAGGGCTTGCCCGCTTCGTCGAGGCCCCGCTTGTACACCTCGATCTGGCGCAGGATCGTGTCGATGCGGTTGTGCGGGTTTATCATCCAGCTGTCGGCGATATGCGCGGCGCGGCGGATCGCCGGGTCGGCATTGGCGCCGATCCAGATAGGCGGCGGGCGGCGGGGCTTGAGCGAACAGACCGCGCCGTCGAGTTCGAAGTGCGAGCCCTTCATCGTCACCTCGTCCTCGGTCCACAAGCGCCTGATCGCCTGGATATTCTCGACCATGCGCGGCACCCGCTCCTGGCGGGTGGTGCCGAAGGCCTTGAACTCGACATCGCGGTAGCCAATGCCGACGCCGAGGATGAAGCGCCCGCCGGTGAACAGGTCGAGCGCCGCCGTCTGCTCGGCGATCTCCAGCGGCTTGTGCAGGGGCAGCAGCACGATGGAGGTGATGAAGGTCAGGCCCGGCGCTTCCGCCGCCGCGCGGGCGAGGAAGGGGATCTGCTGGATTTCCTGCCAGGGCGAGGAACTGTAGTGGCAGGACTTCGCGATGCCGGTGAAGCCGAGCTGCTTCGCCAGGCGAACCTGCTCCATCAGCTCCTCGAACCGCGCACTCATATCGTCCCCGGGCGGAAACTGGCCCCGGATCGCCAGAACGAACTGCATGGAAAGCAATCCCCCGATTTGCGTTGCCCGCATTATGCACCAATTGCCCGGTGCGGCCGGCGCGGTACGCTGTCGGTGCATGATCCGTTCGTGTTGAAACGGCCTCGTCCGCGCAGCCTCAACCGTCACCCCGGACGGAGCGGAGCAAAGATCCGGGGGCCATCTCCCGGTGTTCGCGCCAAGCCGAACCGGTCGAGGCTGGGCCCCGGATCGGGGTCCGGGGCGACGAATGAGGTCAAGGCCGTCGACTCTGTTGGACCGGATCGCGCTCTAACGGCGGCGCAGAGCCTGACGGCGTTCGCGCCAGATGGCGAAGAGCCCGCTCGAGACCACCACACTTGCCCCGATAATCGTCCAGGAATCGGGGAAGGCGCCGAAACCGACCCATCCCCAAAGCGTCGCCCAGACCAGAAGCGTGTAGTTGAACGGCTGCAAAACGGCCGCCGGCGCCTCTCTCGCTGCAAGAATCAACAGGCCGTGCGTGACAATTCCGAGCACCCCGACCGCGCCGAGAAGCGTCCACCCGTAAGCATCGGGAGGCTCCCAGGCGAAAGGAACCGACGCGCTCCAGACGGCGAACCCGATGACGGCCGTGTAGAGCAGGGTCGTCTCGGGCCGGTCTTCGCGCAGGCGGCGCAGAAGCAGCTGGTAGTAGGCCCAGCCGAACGCAGCGACGAGCGGCAGAAGGGTCAGGGGGTCGAAAACGCCGACGCCCGGTCGAATGACGACCAGCGTGCCGGCGAATCCCAGCATCACCGCGGCCCACCTCCAGGGGCCCACGCGCTCGCCCAGCAGCGGAACGGCCAGGGCAGTGGCAATGAGCGGCGAAGCTGCTGCCACCGCATGGACGTCCGCAAGCGGCAGTTTGGAGATCGCATAGACGAACAGCCACATCTCGAATGCCAGTACGAAGGAGCGAAACAGTTGAAGGCGCCAGTTCGGCGTCCGCAGCATGGCGCCGATGCCGCCGCGCCGGGCCGCGAGCGCCAGCGCAAAGGCGAGAAACAGGGCGAACCGCAGGAACAGCACCTGCGAGACGGGATAGGTCTGGGTCGCGAGCTTGCCGACGGCGTCGAGGCCGGCCAGCATCGCCATCGCCACGATCATCAACGCAATGCCGCGCTCCGGCCGGTCGGGCCTCATCGAAATCGACGCTGTACGGAGCGGGGATGGAGGAGGCTCATGCGGCGGTTTCGCACGACCCGGCTCGGTTGTGTCGCCCGAAAGCAGCAGGCAATATCCGCCGCTCTCTATTCCCCGGACAAGGTATGACCCCCGAACAACTGGAAAAGCTGGAGTCCATCGAGCGCGTCCGCGAAGGCTATGCGGAACTCGGCTATATCTGTTCGCGCCAGATTGCAACGGCGATCTAT
The DNA here is from genome assembly GCA_022824105.1 of Alphaproteobacteria bacterium. Taxonomy (GTDB): domain Bacteria; phylum Pseudomonadota; class Alphaproteobacteria; order Bin95; family Bin95; genus Bin95. Next base: position 1,633 of record JAJEAZ010000550.1, on the reverse strand, counting down.
GTTGCGGGCCACCTGGGCAAGCCGGTTCTCGTCGAAGGCCCTGCCGGCGTCGGCAAGACCGAGCTTGCGAACACGACGGCGGCCTATCTCGACCTGCCGCTCATCCGGCTGCAATGCTACGAAGGCCTCGACGAGGCCAAGGCGCTCTACGAGTGGCGCTACGCCAAGCAGCTTCTCTACACGCAAATCCTGCGGGACAAGCTGGGCGAGGTGCTGGGCGAGGCCCAGGGGCTCAAGGAATCGATGGACCGGCTGCATGCCCATGCGGATGTGTTCTTCTCCGAGCGCTTCCTTGCGCCGCGGCCCCTGCTCAAGGCGCTGCGCGAGCCCGGCGGCGCGGTGCTGCTGATCGACGAGGTGGACAAGTCGGACCACGAATTCGAGGCCTTCCTTCTGGAAATCCTGTCCGAATTCCAGGTCTCGATCCCGGAACTCGGGACGATCAAGGCCGGACGGCGTCCGGTCGTGTTCCTGACCTCCAATAACACCCGCGAGATGAGCGACGCGCTCAAACGGCGCTGCCTGCATCTCTATGTGCCGTTTCCCGATGCGCCGCTCGAACGGGAGATCATTCAGGCCCGCATCCCGGAGATTCCGCGCCACCTGAAATACCAGCTCGTTTCCTTCGTGCAGCAGGTGCGCGAGCTCGACCTGAAGAAGCAGCCCTCCGTCAGCGAATCCATCGACTGGGCGCGCGTCCTGCTGCTGCTGCATGCCGACGAGCTCGAAGCGGACATGGTCCGGGAAACGCTCAATGTCTTCCTCAAATTCGAGGAGGACATCCAGTCCGTTGACGGGGAGCTCTACGGGTTCACGCGCCAGGCGAAGAAGGCGGACGGCGCGCGCGCCTGATGGAGCGCACCTTCACGAATTTCCTTTCCGCGCTGCGCGGGGCGGAGATCCGGGTTTCGGTCGCCGAGACGCTCGACGCAATGGAGACGGCGCGGCTGATGGGCTGGTCCGACCGGCAAAGCCTGCATGACGCCCTTGCCATGGCGCTTGCCAAGACGCCCGAGGAAAAGACGGGGTTCACCCGCATCTTCGACGAATTCTTCGCCTTCGAGAGTTTCCACGACCACCGGGACGGGGAACCGCCCGAGGAGAGCGGACAGGCGGACGGCGGAGACCTGCTGGCCATGCTGGAGGCCGGCGACCGCGCCGCGCTTGCGCTCGCCATGCAGGAGGCGGCGGTGGAGGTCGGCGTCGAGAACATCCGCTTCTTCACCCAGCGCGGCCTCTATACCCAGCGCGTGCTCCAGCAGATGGGCGTCGAGGGCGTGGATGCGCAGATCCAGGCGATGGGCGGGCAGGGCGGCGGCGGCAGCGCCGGGCAGGCCTTGCAGGAAAGCCGGGCCTGGCTGTTCGAGCAGGTGCGGAACTATGTCGAGCAGCAGCTTTCGCTCCAGGGCGCGGCGACCTCGCAGGAGTTGAGGGAAGACCGGCTGCGGCGTTCCCGGCTCGGCAATCTGGACCGCCGCGACCGGGAGCAGATGCGCCGCATCGTCGAGAAGATCTGCCGCCGGCTGGTGGCGCTGCATTCCCGCCGGCGCAAGATGAAGAACCGGGGCCAGCTCGACATCCGCCGCACCATGCGCCGCAATTACGGCAATGACGGCGTGCTGTTCGAGCTGGA
>JAJEAZ010000701.1 GCA_022824105.1 Alphaproteobacteria bacterium | reverse complement strand
GGGAGGTCGTCGACGCAACAACAGGCGCGGACACGGCTGCCGCTCGACGATTTGGATCACCGCTGGTGCTGAAAATCCTCTCCGACGAGATCGCCCACAAAAGTGAAATTGGTGGCGTGGATGTTAACGTCGCGGCAGAAGATGTCGCTTCGCGCATGGCGGATATGAGCCAGCGTGTGAAGTCGCATACCGGTAAAATGCCCGAACGATTTCTCATACAGGAGATGGTCTCGGAAGGCGTTGAGTTGATTCTTGGCGCCCGCCGCGATCCCCTTGGGACGGTGATTCTTCTTGGTATGGGCGGGCTTGGTGCTGAGCTGATGAATGATACGGCAGTCCGTTTGTTACCGCCGAGTGGTGAGTTAAGCTCGGATGAGGCTCTCACCCTCGCCCAGGAGCTTAGGGTATGGCCTTTGCTAAACGGGTATCGCGGTCGACCAAAGGCGGATCTTGATGCGCTCGTCTCGGCAATCGTTTCGTTCTCAATGATGGCCGGGCAATTTAGCCAGCGCCTGAACCAAGCCGAGATCAACCCCCTCTTCGTGTTGCCCACCGGCAAAGGGGTCTATGCTGGAGACGGGCTAGCCGTGTTCGACGACTAAACTAGAGCGGTATGATTTTAGGTTGGGTCATATCCTGCGTTTTTGAAGTAGTTGGCGCATTCTTTTGAGGTATAGGTATCGAGGAGCTTGCCGATGGCGGCTGAGACGGCCTCGACGGTTCGCGGCGCTTCGAGGCGGAGCAGATGCTTGAGCTTGGCGAAGACCTGCTCGATGGGATTGAGGTCGGGGGAGTACTTGGGCAGGAACAGGAGCCGGGCGCCGGCTTGGCGGATGGCCTGTCGCACGGCCTTGGACTTGTGAGAGCCGAGGTTGTCCATGATGGCGATGTCGCCGGGCTTGAGGGTTGGGACCAACACGTCCTGCACATAGATGCGGAAGCGCTCGCCGTTGATCGGCCCGTCGACGAGCCAGGGCGCATCGATTCGGTCGTGGCGCAGCGCGGCGAGGAAGGTCGCGGTGTGCCAGCGGCCATGTGGCGCCTCGCCGATCAGCCGTGCGCCCTTTGACCCCCAGCCCCGCAGGGGCGCCATGTTGGTCCTGGTCCAGGTCTCGTCGATGAACACCAGGCGCGTCGGGTCAACCCGGTCGCGGTACTTCAACCACTGAGCGCGGCGGCGCGCCACGTCACGGCGCCGACGCTCGCCAGCCACCAGCGTTTTTTTTATAGCTTAGACCCTGCTCGTGAACGAAGGTCCAGACCGAACGGTAATCCACCTTCAGGCCCCGATCCGCCAGCTCCCCGACAAGCCCATGAAGCGTGAAATCCCCCCGCGCCACCCGGTCCCGCAACCAGCGCTCGTGCGCCCCCCGGATCGCACGCGGCTTGTAACCGCCCATCCGGCCCGGCGCCGCGCTGCCCGTCCGCCGGTAGCGCGCCAGCCAGGCAACCGCCGTACTCTCGCCGATCCCAAAATGCCGCGCCGCCGACCGGCACGACATCCCGTCGCGCGACACAGCCGAAATAACCCGTTCTCGAAGATCAAGGGAATAAGCTCGTGCCATCCTTGCTGGCCTCCTTACCCAGCAAGAATCTTGAATCAGAAATCGAAAAGCTTGTGAATCCCTAAAATGACTCCGTCTAATCACATAAAGCTCTAGCGTCGTGCGTATGGCGATTCGCGACGAGGATTTTGGCACGGACCTGACGCTGGTCGAGGGCGACACCGGGATGTGGCCGCCCTCGCATACGGTGCCGTCGAGCGCGCCCCGCGACTGGCAGTCTCTTTACAAACGACAACGGACGCGCGCGGAGGCGGCCGAAGCGCGGTGTAAAGAACTGCGCCGTGCGGAGTTGGAGTCTCGGTCGCGGGCGGGTTCCCTGAAGTCGCAACTCGACGCCAGCCGGACCAAGCTGCGTGCGGCCGGGGAGGAGATCCGGGAAGTCCGCCGCACGGCGAAGAATGCCCTCGCGTTGCAGGCCGAAGTGACGCGCCTTGAGAAGCTGCTTTCGGAAGCCGGTGTCGAATCGAGCAAGCGCAGCACGATTATGTCTCTGCGCAAGGAGGTCGCGCGGCTGCGCAAGGCCGCACCGGCGTCGGAGCGCCAGCCGCGCGGAGCTCCCAGGGGACCGCGGAACCCGGAGGAGAAGATCGCGTCTCTGCGGGAGGAGAACGCCCGGCTGAAGAAGGAAGTGCAGGCGGCGAAGGATCAGGCGGGCAGGATCAAGTTGCTGGAGCGCGAACTCGACGACCACCGCTACTGGCTGCGCGGGTCGCACGATCGCATTGAGCGGCTCAAAGTCCGGCATCGGGACGAGCTCGATTGGCAGAAGCAAGACAAGGACTGGCTACGCGCTGCGTTCCTTCGAGCGGCAGACGAACGCAACCGCACGTTCGCGTCGCTTCGCAGGCAACTCGACCGGCGGCGCGCGGCGGCCCTGCGCTTGGTGGAGGCGCGGGAACGAACGATCGTGTGGCTGCGCGAGCGGAACGGCCGGCTGCGGGCGGCAACTGTGCGGGCCACGGACATGATCGTGTCACTGCGCGAGAGGAACGCCCGTCTGCGCGCCGAGGCGCGGACTTCGGAGGCTGAGAGAG
>JAJEAZ010000186.1 GCA_022824105.1 Alphaproteobacteria bacterium | reverse complement strand
CCAGCATGACGCCGTCGAATATCTGACCGACCATTTCGACGAAGCGCCCGTGTGGATCGTCGCCTGCCTCGAGGAAGGCGACGCGCCGACCCGCATGTCGGGCGCCTCGATCTACCCGGCCGTGCAGAACATGCTGCTGGCGGCGCGCGGGCTCGGGCTCGGCTCCACGCTCACCACCCGCCACCTCTTCTTCGAGGAGGACAGCGAACGCGCGCTCGGCCTGCCGCCCGGAGTATGTTCATACGCCATCCTGCCGATCGGCTGGCCGATGGGGAATTTCGGCCCGGTCGGCCGCGGACCGCTCGAGGAAATCGTGTATCTCGACCGTTGGGGCGAGCGCTGGGAGGCGCTGGGCTCCGCCGCGAACGACGGAGAATGAAAGCGATGATTACGATTCACGGACGCCCGAATTCGATCAATGTCCAGAAGGCGATGTGGGCTGTCGGGGAGACCGGGATCGCTCACGAGCGCCTCGATGTCGGCGGGCCGTTCGGCGGCAACGACACGCCCGAATACCGCGCCATGAACCCCAACGGCCTGGTGCCGGTGCTGGTCGACGGCGGCACGGTCATCTGGGAGAGCCACGCCATCGTCCGCTATCTGGGCGCGGTCCACGATGTCGGCGGGCTGTGGCCGGCGGACCCGGCGGAACGCAGCGTTGCCGACCGCTGGATGGACTGGGCGACCGCGTCCCTGCAGCCGCACATGACGCCCGTTTTCTGGGGCATGGTCCGGACGCCGGAAGCCGAGCGGGACATGGACGCGATCGGCCGCGCGGCCACTGCCCTTCAATCGGTCTGGGGCATTCTGGACGCTCATCTGGATGGGCGCGATTTCGTTGCCGGCGACCGCTTCACCATGGGCGACATTCCCGTGGGCGCCTTCTACTGCCGCTATGTGCGCCTGCCCGGCATCGAGCGCGCCAGCCTGCCCAATTGCGATGCCTGGCTTGCCCGGCTCCGGGACCGCCCGGCCTTCGCGGAACATGTAGGCGGCATCCCGCTGACCTGACCGGCGGTTCAGAAGAGCGTTCCCTGGTCCGGCTTGCGCGCGCGGCCCGTTCCGTCCCTGACGATGCGGGCCGCCGCCTCGCCGTCCGCGAAGACGATCCCGACCCGCGTGCGCTGCCGGGCCTCCGCCGCCGAGACGACGGGACCGCTCTCGTCCCGCACCAGCGCAAAGCCGCGCTCCAGCACGCAGCGGTAGGAGGAGCTTTCGAGCAGCGCGCCGGTCCGGTCCAACCGGTGCGCCTGCGCCTCTACCAACTGACGCCCGGTTCGCAGGAAGGCGGCGCCCAATACCGCCAGCCGCTCCTGCTGCGCTTCCAGAAGTGCGCGAGGCTGGCCGAACCGCGCCGAGAGTTGCGCCAGCCCGGCGGCGGCCAGAGCCACGCGCGCCCGGAGCCCCGCCTCGATGCGTTCGCCCCGGTCGTCCAGCCTCTGGCTCGCCTGCTCCAGAAGCGCCGTCGGCGCCGGCAGGCCCCGCGCGAGGCCCGTGACCAGCGCCCGGCGCTCCTGCACGAGACGCGCCCCGGCCGCCAGCAGCCGTTCTCCCTGCCCGCCTGTCCGGGCGAGAAGCTCGGCGCGGACGGGCACCGCCATTTCCGCCGCTGCGGTGGGCGTCGGCGCGCGAAGGTCGGCAGCGAAATCGATCAGCGTCGTGTCGGTCTCATGGCCGACCGCCGAGACCAGCGGGATGGCGGAGCGGGCCGCCGCCCGCACGACAACTTCCTCGTTGAAGGCCCAGAGGTCCTCCAGCGAGCCGCCGCCCCGCGCCACGATGAGCACGTCGGGGCGCATCTCCGGCGCCAGCACGCCCATGCCGTCCACGGCGGCGGCGATCTGCCCAGCGGCGCCGTCGCCCTGCACCGCGACGGGCCAGACCAGCACATGGCGCGGGAACCGCTCCCTCAGCCGGTGGAGGATATCGTGAAGCACCGCGCCGCCGAGCGAGGTGACGATGCCGACGCGCTCCGGCAGGAAGGGGATCGGCCGCTTGCGGTCCGCGTCGAACAGCCCCTCTTCGGCAAGGCGGCGGCGGCGCTCCTCCAGCAGCTTCAGCAGCGCCCCTTCGCCGGCGAGATCGAGCGCGTCGACCACGAGTTGGTAGGCGGAGCGTGCGCCATAGGCCGTCACCCGCCCGGTCGCGACGACCTCCATGCCGTCTTCCGGGCGGAGTCCGAGCCGGCCCGCCGCGCCGCGCCAGCACACGGCGTTCAGCACGTCCCGGTCGTCCTTCAGGTTGAAATAGAGATGCCCGGAGGCGGCGCGCTTGAAGCCCGAAACCTCGCCGCGCACCCGCACGCGCGGAAACTCGGCCTCCAGATTGCGGCGAACGGCCGCCGAGACCTCGCCGACCGAGTATTCCGGTATGTTGGAAAGCGGCGGCGCCTGCGTCATGGCTGCCGGAGATACACGCGAATCGGGAGGGCGTGAAGGCCATGCGGGTTCTGGTGGTGGGCGGCGGCGGGCGCGAACACGCGCTCGCCTGGACGATTGCGGCCTCGCCGCTGGTGGAACGGCTCTGGTGCGCGCCGGGCAATCCCGGCATCGCCGCCGAGGC
>JAJEAZ010000202.1 GCA_022824105.1 Alphaproteobacteria bacterium | reverse complement strand
AGCAGCTGGTAAACCGGCTGGCCCGTCGCCTTGCCGAAAATGTCCCAGAGCGCGATGTCCACCGCGGACCGGCCGCGGGCCTCGGCGCCGGTGCCCATGTAGCCGATATAGGGCGTGAGGTCCCGGCCGATGCGCTCGATGGCGAGCGGGTCGCGCCCCAGCACCACCATCGCCGCCGACTCGTGCAGCCAGGCCTCGACCGCGCGGGCCCCGAAGAAGGTCTCGCCGAGCCCCACCAGCCCCTCGTCGGTATGCACGCGCACCCAGAGCACATTGGGGAATTCGTCGAGCCGGATGGTTTCGAGCGCGGTGATCTTCATAGGTCGACTCCCTGCGTGATGTGGGGGCCCAAGCGGCCGTCAGAGGCCGCGCGCAATCCGGTGTCCGTCCACGACGGCCATTTCGATGTCCCTCGGCTGGAAGCAGTCGCCGGCAAGGTGCAGCGAGCCGCGATGCGCCGAAAGCTCGCGGTGGAGGCGGGTATCGGCCTTGCCGCCGGAGCCGAACACGACGCTGTCGAAGCCCGTTATCGTCCGGGGCTCCCAGGTGACGGTGTTGTAGGCCTCGGCGCTTGCCTCTTCGATGTCCCAGAGCGCGGTGTGGGTCGTCAGCGCGACGCCGGCCTGCATCAGTTTCTCCAGCAGGTGGTGGCGCACCGGCGACGGCATGAAGGGGGCGACGGTCTCAAGCCCGGTCAGGAGCTCCACCCGGCGCCCGCGGGCGGCCAGCCAGTCGGCGGTCGTCGCGGCCTCGGCGCGGCCGAGCGTATCGACCACGAGCACGTTTTCGCCGGGCGCGGCATGGCCCGACAGCACGTCGCGGGCGGAGAAGACGTTGGGCCGGTCCGTTCCCCCGATTTCCGGCAGCCAGGCCGTGGAGCCGGTCGCGAGCACGATCTCGTCCGGGCGGGCCTCCAGCACGGTGTCCGCCGTGGCCTCGGTCCCCAGCCGTATTTCGACGCCCAGCTTCGGCAATTGGCGCTCGAACCAGAGGATGATCTCCTCGAAGCTGCCCCGGTCCGGCGTCTTCATGACCAGCGCGATCTGGCCGCCCATCCTCCGGTTCCGGTCCATGAGCACGGTATCGTGGCCCCTGAGGGCGGCAATGCGGGCGGCCTCCATGCCGGCCGGTCCCGCGCCGACGACGACCACCTTCTTCCGCGTTTCGGCGGGCGGCAGGTCGGCCCAGTCCTTCTCCCGGCCGGTGACCGGGTTGTAGATGCAGCCCACGCCGAGCCCGATATCGACATGCCCGACGCAGGCCTGGGTGCAGGCGATGCAGGGGCGGATGTCGTCCACCCGTCCCTCGCGCGCCTTGTTCGGGAAGTGGGGGTCGGCGATCAGCGTCTTCGCCATGCCGACGATGTCGGCCTTGCCGTCGGCCAGGGCGCGCTCGGCGACAGCCGGCGAGTCCATGCGCCCCGTGCCGACCACCGGCCGGGTGACGACGGCCTTCACAGCCTCCGGCAGATAGGTGAACGCGCCCGGCCCGTAATAGTAGCTCGGCCAGTGCATGCGGCCCTGTTTCGGGCTCGGCACGATGCCGTGCCAGATGTTGAAGTAATCGACCAGGCCCGCCCGGTCGAGGAGCCGGGAAAGCTCCACCAGGTCCGCCAGCTTCAGGCTGTAGTCCATGACATCGTCATAGAGGCGGATGCCGAGGATCCGCTCCGCGCCGAGTTCGGACCGGACCGCCTCCAGCGTTTCGCGGAGGAAGGTCATGCGCTCGGCAATCGTGCCGCCGCCATATTTGTCCGTCCTGCGGTTTCCGTGCGGATGGAGGAAATTGGCGAACAGATAGTCCATGCCGACGGCCAGTTCGACGCCGTCGAAACCGGCGAGGCGCATGCGCCGCGCGGCCATCGCGAAACTCTCCACCAGCGCCTCCGCTTCCGCGGTGGTGAGTTCGTGCGGCATGTAGACCGGCACCGAAAAATCGGGCGGCGGCACGGGTGAGGGCGCCACCACCGGCCGGCCGATGAAGGCGGAATCGTCGGCCACGCGCCGTCCGCGATGCCCCAGCTGCGCCAGGACCGGCACATCGAATTCATGCACGGCATCTGCGATGCGCCGGTAGATCGGCAGGATGCCGTCGTGGAAATTCGTCAGCGAGAGCGAGGTCTCGCCGTCATAGACGGGCACGGTATGCGCGGTGACGATAATGCCAGCGCCGCCCTTCGCCCGTTCTCTCAGATAGTGGACATAGGCTTCCGACGGCGTGCCGTCCCCCGACTGGTGGTGGGCGGCGTGGCCGGTGTTCATGATCCGGTTCCGGAGCGTGTAGGGCCCGACCGAGACCGGGCTGAACAGGTGCGGGAAGTTGTCGATCATGGCGCTGGCCCGGGCGGTCAGGAGCGCGGCCGGCCGGGGATGTGGTTGAAGATCGACTCCGCGAGCCCGCCGTCGGTCAGGATCACCTGCCCGGTGACATAGCGGGAATCGGGGCCGAGCAGGAAGGCGATGATGTCGGCGATGTCGTCCGGGCCGGCGACCCGGCCCATCGGCACCAGCTCTTCGCGCGCCGCCTTGATCTCGGGGTCCTCATACATCGCCTCGGTCATCATGGTGCGCACGAGGCCGGGCGAGACGCAGTTGACGCGGATGCCGTCCGCCGCCCATTCCTGCGCCATCTGCTTGGCGAGGATGATGACGCCCGCCTTGCTCGCCGAATAGGCGCCCATCCAGCTGTGGGGGTTCATGCCGGACATGGAGGCCGTCACGGCGATGGCGCCCCGGCTCTCCTTCAGGTGCGGGTGCGCCGCCTTGCCGAGCAGCCAGGTCGCGCGGGTGTTGACGTTCATGGTGAGGTCCCACTCGTCGAGCCC
>JAJEAZ010000404.1 GCA_022824105.1 Alphaproteobacteria bacterium | reverse complement strand
ACCGGCCTGTTCATCGTCATGGAGGACCAGGTCGCCGTCGGCGAATATGTGTCGCTTGCGGGCCATGCCGGCATCGTCGAGGGCATGTCGATCCGCACGATCCGGCTCAGGGACCTGTCGGGCACCGTCCATGTCGTGCCGTTCGGCGAGGTCGGCACGGTCGAGAACCTGACCCGCGACTACTCCTACGCGGTGATCGACGCGGGCGTCGGCTATGGCGAGGACACCGACCGCGTGAGCGACGTGCTGCGCGAGGTCGCGGCCGGCATGGAGAGCGACGGGGACTGGCGGGACCGCGTCATCCCGCCCTTCGAGGTTTTCGGCGTCCAGGAGCTGGGCGACTCGGCCGTCATCGTCCGCTGCCGCTTCAAGACGCCGCCCATGCACCAGTGGGCGGTCGCGCGCGAATTCCGCCGCCGGATGAAGAAGCGCTTCGACGAACTCGGGATCGAAATCCCGTTCCCGCACCGGACGGTCTATTTCGGCGGCGGCAAGCCTCCGGAGTCCTTGCCGGAGAGCTGATCGCGGAGGAATGCCACGATTTCCGGCGCATCCCACTCCGCCGGACCTTCGAGGCGGCCGATCTCGCGGCCCGCGGCATCGACCAGGACGGTCGTCGGCAGGATGCGAATGTTCATTTCGCTACCGACGGCGTTGCCGGGATCGAGATAGCGTTTCAGCCGGGCTATGCTGTGCTGTTTGAAGAACGGGTCCACCCGCTCGGCCCCGCCCCTGTCAATGGAAAGCGCCACGACTTCCAGCCGATCCCCGCCAAGTTCCCCCTGCAACCGGTCGAGGGACGGCATTTCACGCCGGCAGGGCGCGCACCAGGTCGCCCAGAAATTCAGCACGACCAGCTTGCCGCCGAAGCCGGCCAGCGTTATCTCGCCGCCGTCGGGACCCGTGAAGGCGGCTTCCGGCGCGGGTGCCGGCGGGTCCGTCTTCCGGTAGTTTTGCAGCCAGCCCTCCGCCGCCGCCGCCGTTCCGGCAGCGACGAGAACGACCAGAAGAAACGAGCGCAGCATGGCACCTTCCCGCAGTTCCGATCCGCCCGCCAACGCCATGTGGGGCGGGCGCTTCGCCGGCGGGCCGTCGGAGATCATGGCGGCGATCAACGCCTCCATCGGCTTCGACCGGCGTCTCCACGCCCAGGACATTCGCGGCTCGCGCGCGCATCTGGACATGCTCGAAGCCGCAGGCATTGTGAGCGCGCCGGACGCTGCGGCGATCCGCGGAGGCCTCGACCGGGTCGAGCAGGAGATAGCGGCGGGCCGCTTCGTCTTCAAGCCGGAGCTCGAGGACATCCACATGAACATCGAGGCCCGGCTGGCGGAGCTTGTGGGGCCAGTGGCCGGCCGCCTGCACACGGCGCGCTCGCGCAACGACCAGGTCGCGACGGACTTCCGGCTCTGGGTCCGGGACGAGATCGATGCGTTGGATGCGGCGCTCGCCGACGCCCAGGCCGCCTTCATCGAGAAGGCCGAGGCCTGGCCGGACCTGCCCATGCCGGGCTTCACCCATTTGCAGAACGGCCAGCCGGTTGCCTTCGGCCACCATATGCTCGCCTATGTGGAGATGCTCGGGCGCGACCGGGGGCGCTTCGCCGACGCCCGGCGGCGCCTGAACGAATCGCCGCTGGGCGCGGCGGCGCTGGCCGGCACGCCGTTTCCCATCGACCGGGGAATGACCGCCTCTGCGCTCGGCTTCGACCGGCCGGCGGCTAATTCCATGGATGCCGTGTCCGACCGGGACTTCGCGTTGGAGTTCCTGGCGGCGGGCGCGATGACGGCGCTGCACCTTTCCCGGTTCGCCGAGGAGGTTGTGCTGTGGACGAGCGCGCAGTTCCGGTTCGTGCGGCTCACCGACGCCTTCACGACCGGCAGCTCGATCATGCCGCAGAAGCGCAATCCGGACGCGGCGGAGCTGGTGCGCGCCAAGCCGGGCCGGCTGCTCGGCGCGTTCACGGCGCTTGCGACCGTGCTCAAGGGGCTGCCGCTGACCTATGGAAAGGACATGCAGGAAGACAAGGAACCGACCTTCGAGGCGGCCGACTCCCTGATGCTGGCAATTGCCGCGACGGCCGGGATGGTGCGCGACATGGAGCCGGACCCGGAGCGGTTGCGGGAAGCGGCGGAAGCCGGCCATCCGACCGCAACGGACCTCGCCGACTGGCTGGTGCGCCGCCTCGGCATGCCGTTCCGCGAGGCGCACCGGGCCGTGGGCGCGCTTGTCGCGGAGGCCGACCGGCGCGGGGTTCCGCTGCCGCAATTGCCGCTCGACGCCATGCAGGCGGTCGGAGCCGGGATCGACAAAAGCGTGTACGATGTGCTGTCCGTAGAGCGATCGATTGCGGCGCGGACCAGCTATGGCGGCACTGCGCCGGAGAATGTGCGGCGCGCCGCAGCGGCCGCGCGGGAGCGTTTCCTGTGAAGACCGTGAGATGGATCCTGTTGTTCGCCGCGCTTGCCGCCGGCCTCGCCGCTTGCGGGCGCAAGGACGACCTCGAACACGCGCCGGAGTCGAAGTCGGAGACGTCCTATCCGAGGACCTATCCGACCAGATGAGGCCGTTCGACTATATCGACGGCAGCCTGGCGGCGGGGCCCGTCCGGCTGGCGGATATCGCGGCGGCCGTCGGCACGCCCGCCTATGTGTATTCCGCGGACGCTGTCGAGGCGGCCTATCGCGAGTTCGAAGCGGCGCTGGCCCCGGCGCGCATCTGCTATGCGATGAAAGCGAACGGCAACCTTGCGGTCCTGCGCCTGCTGGCCCGGCTGGGCGCGGGCGCGGATGTCGTCTCGGAAGGGGAGTTCCGGCGCGCGCTGGCAGCCGGCATCGCGCCGGAGAGGATCGTCTTCTCCGGCGTCGGCAAGACCGAGGCGGAGATGGAAGCCGCGCTCGTGAGCGGCATACTCCAGATCAATGCGGAGAGCGCGCCGGAGGTCCGAAGCCTGTCGCGCATCGCGGCCCGCCTCGGCCGGACCGCGTCCGTCGCCCTCAGGATCAATCCCGATGTTGATGCCGGCACGCTCGACCAGATCAGCACCGGCCGCAAGACCGACAAATTCGGCGTCGCCTGGACCGAGGCGCCGGCGCTCTTCCGCGAGGCCGCGGGACTGCCGGGCCTGTCGATGGAGGGGATTGCGGTGCATATCGGCTCGCAACTCGGCGATCTGAAGCCCTACCGGCGCGCCTTTCGCCGCGTGGCCGACCTGGTGCGGACCCTGCGGGCCGAGGGCGCCGAAATCCGCCGGCTCGACCTGGGCGGCGGGTTCGGCATCCGCTATCGCGACGAGACGCCGTTGCCGCTTGCCGGCTATGCCGCACTTGTCCGTGAAGAGGTCGCCGGCCTCGGCTGCGAGCTGGTGGTCGAGCCGGGCCGCAGGCTGGTCGGGCCGGCAGGCGTGCTGCTGGCGCGGGTCGTCGCGGTCAAGGAGACACCGGCGCGCCGGTTCGTTATTGTCGATGCCGGCATGAACGATCTGGTTCGTCCGATGATCTACGGAGCCTGGCACGAGGTCCTGCCTCTCGACGCTCCGCCGGCGGGAGCCGACTACCGGCCCGCCGATGTCGTGGGGCCGGTCTGCGAAACCACGGACAAGTTCGCGGAACAGCGTTTGCTGCCGCCGCTGGCGGCGGGTGACCTCGTCGCCTTCTGCGAGGCCGGCGCCTACGGCGCGGTCATGGCCTCGACCTATAACGGGCGCCCGCTCGTGCCGGAAGTGCTGGTGCGGGGCGGCCGGTTCGACGTGGTGCGGGCGCGGCCGACTTTCGAGGAAAGCCTGGCGCTGGAGCGCGTGCCTGACTGGCTCGCCGCATCGGGCGGAGACGGATGAACGTCCGCCGGCGCATCGCCCGGGTGCGCCGGCAGGCGCGGCTGGCCCTGCTCGGCCAGGCGCTCTGGTCGGCCTTCTGGCCGGGGCAGATCATCCTGGGCGTCTTCCTGCTGCTGGCGCTCTCCGACGCCTTGCCCCGGCTGGACGGCTGGACCCATTCAGCCGTGCTCGCGGCGATGGCGGCGGCTCTCGGCTGGACGGTCTGGCGGGCCTGGAGGCGGTTCCGGCTGCCGCCGCCGGACGCCGCCGACCGCCAGATCGAGCGCGCGAGCGGCCTGAGCCACCGCCCTCTGGCAAGCCTCGAAGACCGCCCGGCAACGGCCGATCCGGCGGCGCAGGTGCTCTGGAGCGAGCATCTGGCCCGGATTGCCGGCCGGATTCGCCGCCTGAGGGCCGGCTGGCCGGCGGGTGCGATGCCGGCGCGGGACCCCTGGGCCTTGCGGGTGCTTACGCTGGTCTGCATGGCCGTGGCGCTCGGCCTTGCGGGCGGGGAAGCGGGCGAGCGGCTGGGACGGGCGCTGGCGCCTTCCTTCGCCGTTGCGCGGACAGTGCCGGTCGCCGTGGACATGTGGATCGAACCGCCCTCCTATACCGGACTGCCGACCATGTTTGCCGGAGCCGCAGACGCGGGCTTCGAGCTGCCGGAGGGGAGCATGGTTCACGCGCGCGTCTCCGGTGTGGGCGGCGGTGCAGTGCTTGCCGCCGGTCCGGACCGTACGGATATGGAACGCTCGGGCGCGGTGGCGGAAGGCAGCCTGCCGATCCGGATGGGCGGGCGCATCGCGGTGACCGTGCAGGACCGCGAGCTGGCGGGCTGGCCGGTCACGGTGTTGCCTGACTTTCCGCCGGTGGCCCGGTTCGCCATGCCGCCGCGCGCCACCAGCCGCCATGCCTTCCGCATCGACTATGGCGGAAGCGACGATTACGGCGTTGCGGCGATGCGGGCCGAGGCGGCGCCGACAGATGAACCCGCCGCCGGGCCCCTGGTTCTGCCCCTGCCGGTGCTGGGCGACCCGGTAGCGCCGCAGGGCAACGCCTATTTCGACCTGACCGCGCATATCTGGGCCGGCCGGGAGGTTGTCCTGCAGCTGTTCGCCGTGGACGGCGCCGGGCAGGAGGGCGAGGGGCCTCCGCTCCGCTTCGTGCTGCCGGAACGTCCCTTCGACCACCCGGTGGCGCGCGCCCTCGTGGAGGAACGCAAGATATTGCGCTGGGAGGGCAGGGACGCTGCCGCCGAAAGGCTGGACGGGATTGCCGCCGGCACGGACCTTTACGACGGAGACCCGGCCGTGACCCTGGCGCTGGCCGTGGCAGCCGCGCGGCTTCGCGGGGCGGAGCAGGCGGAACCCGCGCTGGCGAGCGTGCGGAGCCTGCTCTGGAAGACGGCGCTTCGGCTGGAGGAGGGCGGCCTCGCGCTTGCCGACCGCGAGCTTCGCGCATCCCAGGACGCCATCATGCGCGCGTTTGAGAGAGGAGCGGCGGCAGAGGAGCTCGACCGGCTTTTCGACGAATTGCGCCGGTCGATCGACCGCCTGTTGCAGGAACTCGCGGCGAGAGCCGGGGAGGCTGGCGACGGGGCCGAACCCGCTCCGGGCGAGGCCGCGCAGGACCAGATGTTCGACCGGGAAGGGTTGCAACAGATGGTCGAACGAATCCGCAGGCTGTGGGACGCGGGCGCGCGCGGCGATGCCAGGGAACTGCTGGCGCAATTGCAGAACATATTGGAG
The DNA here is from genome assembly GCA_022824105.1 of Alphaproteobacteria bacterium. Taxonomy (GTDB): domain Bacteria; phylum Pseudomonadota; class Alphaproteobacteria; order Bin95; family Bin95; genus Bin95. Next base: position 607 of record JAJEAZ010000404.1, on the reverse strand, counting down.
AACATCCGCCTCGCGCGCATGGGAGAGGGCCAGGGAGAACGCCAGGCCGACATGATGCAGAAGCTCAGGGAACTCAGGGAACTGAGCCGCGACCAGCAACGCCTGCTCGACCGCACCTTCCGGCAGGGGCGTCCGCCGCCGGAAGGGCCGGGCCAGGGGCAGGGCGCGGAGAGCGGTTATCCGGACCTGCAGCAGGCGCAGGAGGGGCTTCGCCGGCGTCTGGAAGACTATATGCGCCGCCTGGGGGCAAATGTGCGGCGAGTGCCGCAGGAGCTGGGCCGGGCCGACCGGTCGATGCGCGACGCCTCCGGTTCGTTGCGCGCAGGCAAGCACGGCGAGGCGCTCGAAGCCCAGGGAAAGGCCTTGCGGGACCTCCAGAAGGCCGGCGATGCGTTGCTTCAGGATTTGGCCAGGGAAGGCGCCGGGCCGGGCGGCATGACCGACGACCAGTCCGGATTCGACCCGCTGGGCCGGCGCGACGGCGGCTTCATGCCCGACGGCAGCGATGTCGTCCTGCCGGAGGAAGGCAGCTTCCAGCGCGCCCGGGACATCCGCGACGAATTGCGCCGGCGCGTCGGGGAGGAAACCCGCCCGGCGCCGGAGCGCG
>JAJEAZ010000262.1 GCA_022824105.1 Alphaproteobacteria bacterium | reverse complement strand
CCGGCCAGGGCGAGCGAGGCGAGGTCCGCGACGAGCGCGGCGCGCAGCGCCAGCGCGAGGAGGACGCGGCGGTCCGGCGGACGATGCCGTCGAACATGGCAACGAGCGCGTCGTCCCGGCAGCGGCGGCGAGCGCAGCGAGCCGCCGGGCAAGCGGAGCGCGCAGCGACCGAAGGGAGCGGAGGCGCGAGGGATTGAAGTGGAAATTGGAGCGAGCGTAGCGAGCGGAAATTGGAACGGAAAGCCCGGTCGCGAAGCGACGCGCCCAGACTCACCGTACCGTTCCGCACACCGGTCAGCGTCATCGGCACGATCGACTGCATCACCGTCGGCACCAACGGCAGGATCGGCGTCACCGCGATCAGCATCATCGCCGCCGCCATCATCGCCACCAGCGCCGTCGCCACCACGAGCGCTGGCGTTGTCGGCGGCAGCCTGTCGTGCTGCGGGGGGAGAGCGGCGGAGCCGCCGCGGAGCGCGGCGCCGAAGGCGCCCGCGCGACGCGATGGGCGAGGCGCGCGGCGGTGGCGTTGCCGTGGCGTCCGACCAAAAAGGGGGAGCGGGCCGCGCCGGTGAGCGACGCGGCCCGCGATGCGCTGCGGCCTATGCGGTGCAGCGCTGGACCGGGATGCCGAGCTGCCGCGCCCGGTCGACGAGGTTGTCGGTGATGCCGCTGCCGGGGAAGGCGATGACGCCCTTCGGCAGCAGGTTCAGCAGCTCCTCGTTGCGCCGGAACGGGGCGGCCCGTCCGTGCGCGGTCCAGTCGGGCTTGCAGACCACCTGGTGGACGCCGTTGCGCTCGGCCCACCGCGCGGCGACCTTCTCGACGCCGGGGCCGCCGCCGTGGGCGAGGACGATGTCGTCGTACTTCGCCTTCACGTTGTCGAGGCGCGCGATGACGGCGCCGGGGTCGCGGACCTCCTTGCCGCCCGCGATGGCGACCAGCGTGCCCTCGGGCAGGTGCGCCCGGGTCTCGCGGTCCTTCCTCGCCCGCATGAAGTCGCGCGCGTCGATGCTGGCTGCGGTGAGCTTCCCGGTCTGGCTGGTGTGGCTGCCGTGACGCGGGCGCCAGACCTCGCCGGTCTCGGCGCGGTACTGCCCGGCCACCGCGTCGCGCATTTTCTCGAACGCGTCGCGCCGGTCGCCGAGGTTCCGCGCCCGGTCGGTGACGAGTTCCAGCTCGCGGGACTTCACCTCGGTGCCGTCCTGCGCGGATTGCAGGTCGCGGAGCTCGGGCGAGAGCCGGTCGACGCTGCGGTCGAGGCGCCGCACCTGGGCGTCGAGCATGTGGACGAAGCCCCACAGCAGGCTCTCGCGCTCGTCGGCGAGCTGGAAGCCGTCCGGTGCCACGCCTTCGGCGACGATGCGGAACGCTTCGCTCACCGCTGCGGTGGCGTCGTCTTCGTCCCAGACTTCGCGGGGGTCGAACTCGCCGCGCTCGGGGGTCGCGCCGAAGAGCTGCGCCTGCTCGCAGATCGCCGCGGTCGCGGACTGGTTCTCGGTGTCGATGCTGTCGATGTCGAACATGACCGTCTCCTTGTTTGCGTGAGCCTTGTGGCCCGGAACCGCCGGGGCGTTCGTCTCCCGACGTGTGCTCATTGGTTCACGCGCGCGCAGGGGAGCCACCGGGGCCGCAGGGCATGGCCCGTCGGTGTGCGCGAGTGGTGCGGGCGCAGGGAGCGAAGCGACTGAGCCACGGTCGCGCGCGCCGACGGGACTAGGCGCGCCAGCGCCGTTGCCCTGCGAGTCCCGGCCGCAACGGAGCGAAGCGGAGTGGAGGACCCGCTTTAGCGGGTTGGCGCACTGAGCACGTGTGGGACAATGGGCATACGTCGGGAGGAGTGCCCATTCCCCCATGCCGCTCCTGGCAAGCGGAGCGCGCAGCGACCGCAGGGAGCGGAGGCGCGAGGGATTGCAGTGGAAATTGGAGCGAGCGCAGCGAGCGGAGATTGGAACGGAAAGCCCGGTCGCGAAGCGACGCGCCCAATCCTTTCCCTCGGAAGCGGCACCGCCCCCCGCGCATCCGCCGAAGACCGGGGCCACGCCATCGACAGCCGTCACCCCCACAACGGATGCGACCTCACGCGCTGCTCTGCCACCTCGCGTATGCGCGAGCGCTCGTGGACGCGCACCGGGCCGCGGTAATCCTCGTCCAGCCAGATCACGTAGTAGTGCTCGCCCTCGCAAAGGATGTCGGGCTGGCGGTAGACGTCGCCCACATAGTCCCCGTCGGCGAAGATGCGCGACTCTTCCGGCGTGATGCGCTTGAACGAGACCTGACACATGGCAGCCTCCTTGGGTGCGGACATTGACGCCGCGCCAGCGGCGTGGTTCGGACTCCTGGCGGCGCGGTCGGGCGATGCGTGGCGCGCGCAGCGCGCACGCGAGGCCCGGCCGGAAGCGGGCTCGAAGCCGGCGGCAGAAAAAACGGGCGACCGCCGGAACGGCCGCCCGAGGTGGGAGGGAGGATGGGAAGACGGTCCCTTAAAAGGGAATTTCTTCGGTATCGAGCGACTGCGCCGGGGCACCGCCGGCCGGCATCGACTCGCCGTTCGCGGGCGCCTGCGCGGTCTCGGCCCCGGCCTGCGCGCCGTTGCCGTTGGCCCCCTT
>JAJEAZ010000662.1 GCA_022824105.1 Alphaproteobacteria bacterium | reverse complement strand
TCAGATTCTTCACGACAAGCGTTTCGCCGTCGTAGCTCTTCTGAACTCCGTCAAACATGACGAAAGCGCGATCCTGGTCCGTCACGACGTCTCCTGCAGCCGACAGTTGCCAGCGGACGCTAACACAAAGGAAGCAACGGCTGAAAGGGGAATGATGGCATCTCCCGTCAGACAGGGTTCCAACCCCTTGCAGTAGCTGCTATTCGGCTCGTGTCCGCAAACCTCGAACACGGGAGTTTCCGGTATGGCCCAGCAACTCCTCCACCTGGTTTTCGGCGGGCGGCTGGTGCACCCCGACGGAACCGAATTCGCTGACCTTGATGCTCTGGATATCGTAGGCATCTATCCCAACTACGCCGAGGCCGCCCGGGCCTGGCGGGGCAAGGCCCAGGGCACGGTGGACGACGCGCATATGCGGTATTACGTCGTGCATCTGCATCGCCTGCTGGACCCCGACAACCACGAACACGCGGAAGGACATTGCTGATGGATGGCGGAGAGGCGCTCGCGGAAACGCTTGCGGCATGGGGGGTGGAAGCCGCCTTCGCCGTTCCGGGCGAAAGCTATCTTCCGGTCCTTGCCGGGCTCCAGCGCCGGGCGAACGCCATCCGCCTCGTTACGCCCCGCCATGAGTCGGGCGTCACCTTCGCTTGCGCGGCCTATGGCAGGATCGCCGGCAAGCCGGCCGTCGGTCTCGTCAGCCGCGGGCCGGGCTCGACCAATGCTTCCATCGGGCTCCATGTCGCGCAGCAAGACTCGGTGCCCATGCTCCTGGTCATCGGCGATGTGCCGACAGCGTCCAAGGGCCGCGAAGCGTTCCAGGAAATCGACTACCACAAGATGTTCTCCGGCATTGCGAAGGCAGTGCTCGAACCGCAAACCGCAGCGGATGTGCCGCAGAAGGCGGCCCGCGCGCTGGAACTGGCTGCCGCGGGGCGGCCGGGGCCGGTGGTGCTGGTCATGCCGAAGGACATTTCGGACGGCGATGCAGGCGCGCCGGAGGTGCCTCGGCCGGTTCCGCGCGCTCCTCTGCTGCCCGATGCCGAAGCCGTGGCGGCGGCGGCCCGGCTTGTCGATGCGGCCCGCCGCCCGATCGTCATTGCGGGCGAGCTGATCGCGTTCGAAGGCGCGGGGGCGGCCTTGTCCGATTTCGCCGCGGCCAGCAGCGCGGCCGTGACCGCCGCCTATCGCTGCCAGGACGCCATTGCGAATGACGATCCCGCCTATATCGGACATCTGGAGATCAACCGGGATGACTTCCAGGAGCGGGGCTGGGCGGAGGCCGACCTCGTCATCGCCGCCGGGGCAAGGCTGGACGGCATCACCACCCGTGACTTCTCGATGATCCGGGAAGACCAGACGCTGATCCATATCCATCCCGACGCCGAGGTCCTGGGCCGCTGGCCCTCCAGAGCCGCCATCCGGGCCGATGCCGGTCCCGCGCTGGAGGCATTGTCGGGCGCCGTTACGAACGGAAGCCTTGAGCGCCAGGACTGGCGGGCGGGCCTGAACAGCGCCTACCGGCAATTTTCGGAGCCCGGCGGCGTTTCCGTTCACGGCCGCGTCGACCTCGCCGAAGTCACGGCGGAAACGCGAAGGCAGTTGCCTTCCGACGCGGTGGTCATCACCGACAGCGGCACCTTCGCGCGCTGGGTGCATCGCTATTTCAGCTTCGGAGAGCCGCGCACGCAGGCGGGGCCGATGGCGGGCGCGATGGGTTACGGCGTCCCCGGCGGCATCGGCGCCGCGCTTGCGCGTCCCCGGTCCCCGGTGGTCGTGTTCGTGGGCGACGGCGGTTTCCTGATGACCGGGCAGGAAGCCGTCACGCTGGTGCAGGAGCGGCTGCCGGTGAAGATCGTCGTTTGCGACAACAACGCCTGGGGCTCGATTCTCACCTCGCAGCAGACACGGTACGGCGAAACCGGAATTTTCGGCACGAGGCTGGAAAGCCCCGATTTCGAAGCGGTCGGCCGGGCTTACGGGCTCCATTCGAGCCGTGTGCGCGAGACGGGCGAGTTCGCCGGCGCCTTTGCCGCCGCCCTCGCATATCCGGGCCCGGCGCTGATCCACCTGGAGCTGGACGAGCGCGACATTTCCCCCTTCACCGGCCAGTCGCAGTCCTACCGGGTCTGAAGAAGGGCTTTCGGCCTCCGCCGGGGGAACGCTCGTTGAAGCCGGACTCCTGCTATTCTAGCGTGCTGCGGCGCAGGTTCGAGGCCCGAGGGGGGAAGCCGGCATGAGCATCCGCATCGAGACGCTCGACGCATTCTTCAATCCGAAGTCGGTGGCCATTGTCGGCGCCTCCTCCAACTTCACGAAGATCGGCGGCCGGCCCGTCCACAACATGAAGATCTCCGGCTATGGCGGCCAGGTTTATCCGGTCAATCCGGGCGCTGCCGAAATCCAGGGCCTGCCGGCTTTCCCCGCTATGGCCGACATTCCGGGCCCGGTGGACATGGCGGTGATCGTCGTGCCGATGCCCGTTGTGGAACCGGCGGTGCAGGCCTGCATCGACAAGGGGGTGAAGGCGGCGATCGTGCTGTCTTCCGGCTTTGCCGAGATTTCCGAGGACGGCGCGCGCGCCCAGCGCCGCCTGGCCGATCTCGGCGCCGAAGGCGGGCTTCGCATCATGGGCCCCAACTGCATGGGCGTGATGAACACCGGCACCGGCATGATCGCCACCTTCATCTCGGCCATCGGAGACACGGGGCCTGAGAGGGGCACGATTTCCGTCGCCGCGCAGTCGGGCGCCTTCGGCGGCCATTGCTTCACGCTCGCGCGCGAACGGGGCCTCGGCCTGAATCTCTGGGCGACGATGGGCAACCAGTGCGATGTCGAGTTCTCGGACTGTCTCGCCTACATGGCGCAGGACCCCGGCACCAGCGTCGTGCTCGGCTACATGGAAGGCGTGCAGGACGCCGACAAGCTGGTCGAGGCGCTCGAAATCGCCCGCGCGGCCGAGAAGCCGGTCGTGCTGATGAAGGTCGGGCGCTCCGAGGTCGGCACGGCTGCAGCGGCCTCGCACACGGCCTCGCTCACGGGCTCCGACGCCGTTTTCGATGCGCTGCTCCGCCAGTACAACGTCTTCCGGCCCCACAGCATCGACGAGATGTTCGACGTCGGCTACGCCTTCGCCGGGGGCCAGCTGCCGAGGAGCGCCAGGACGGGCATCATCACGGTTTCCGGCGGCGTCGGGGTCATCATGGCCGATGCGGCGGAGGATGCCGGGCTCGAGCTGCCGCCGCTGCCCGAGGCGACGCAGGACCGGATGAAGGCGCTGGTACCCTTCGCCGGCACCCGCAACCCGCTGGACGTAACGGCGCAGTTCATCAACGACGCGACCCTGATGGAGACCATGTACGGCGCCCTGCTGGAGGAGGGCGACTATGCAAGCGCGGTCTGCTTCCTGGCGGGCGTCGGTCTGAACCCGCTGATGATGGAGGAGCTGGAGCCGAGCCTGGAGGCGGTAAGGAAGCGCTTTCCCGACCATCTGCACATGCTCGCCATCCTGACCACGCCCGAGCGCCGCGCGCGGATCCAGGAGATGGGCTATCTCTGCTACGAGGATCCGAGCCGGGCGATTCACGCGCTCGGGGTCCTGGCGCGGTATTCCGAAGCGTTGAAGCGGGGGCGCCCGGCGCCGCCTCCGGACCTGCTGTCCGGCGCGCCGACGCTCAGCGCCGGAATGGCCGTCAACGAAGTCGAAGGCAAGCGCATCCTGGCGGCCGCCGGCGTGCCGGCCGTGCCGGAGAGCATCGTCGGCTCCGCGCCCGAGGCGGGCGATGCCGCCGAGGCGGTGGGCTTCCCGGTCGTCATGAAGATCGTGTCGCCGGACATTCTCCACAAGTCCGAGATCGGCGGCGTCATCCTCAATGTCGCGTCGCGGGAGGCGGCGGAGACGGCCTGCCGCGACCTGCTTGCGCGCGCCGAAGCGCATGCGCCGGAGGCGCGGATCGACGGCGTGCTGGTCGCGCCCATGGTCTCCGGCGGCGTCGAGACCATTCTCGGCGTCGTCCGCGATCCGGTGTTCGGTCCGGTGGTCATGTTCGGGCTCGGCGGCATTTTCGTCGAGGTCCTGAAGGACGTGACTTTCCGCATCGCCCCGTTCGGCATCGACGAGGCGCGCCGGATGATCCGCGAGGTGCGCGGCTACCCGATGCTGCAGGGCGTGCGCGGCGCGCCGCCTTCGGATGAAGACGCGCTGGCGGAGGCGCTGGCCCGGCTCTCGGCGTTCGCGGCCGCCAATGCAGACGTGCTGGAAACCATCGACGTCAACCCGTTTATCGTGCTGCCGAAAGGGGAGGGCGCGGTCGCCGTGGACGCGCTGATTGCCGTCCGCGACAACGTCGGCGGATGAGCCGCAGCCCCGTCATTGTCGGCGTGGCCGATGCGCCGACGCATGAACGGGGCCGCGCGCTGCCCGGCGCAACGGTGCTCTCCATACAGCGCGATGCAGCCCGAGGGGCGCTCGCCCAGGCAGGACTGAGGATGCGCGATGTGGACGGTCTCGCCGTCGCCGGCATGTGGGGCATGCCGGGGCCGGGGGCCATGCAGCCGGTCCTGCTGACGGAGTATCTGGGTCTCGAATGGCCGCGCTATCTCGACGGGACGAATATCGGCGGCGCGGCCTTCGTGCTGCATGCCGGCCGGGCGGCGGAAGCGATCCGTTCCGGGCAGGCTGAGACGGTGCTGATCGTTTACGGCTCGCTGCAGAAGAGCCAGGCGGCGCGGGCGCTGGGCGGGCGTCCGGCGATGTTCTCGAACCAGTGGGATATTCCCGCAGGGCTGCCGCTCCCGGTCGGCGCCTATGCGATGGCGGCGCAGAGGCATGCCCATGTCTATGGCTCGACCCGCGAGACCCTTGCCGAAATCGCCGTGGCGACCCGGGCCTGGGCAGCGCTCAACCCTGCCGCCGCCTTCCGCGAGCCGATGACGGTGGACGATGTGCTGGACGCGCGGATGATCGCCTCGCCGCTCGGGCGCTACGACTGCTGCCTCGTCACCGACGGCGGCGGGGCGGTGGTGATGACCACGGAGGAGCGTGCGCGCGACCTGCGGACGCCGCCGGTGCATGTGCTGGGCCACGGCGCGTCGGCCTCGCACACGAGCATCGCGCACATGCCGGACATGGCGAAGCTCGAGGTCGCCGAGCATTCCTCGCGCCAGGCCTACGCCATGGCGGGCCGCCGTCCGGCCGAAATCGACCTCGCCATGCTCTACGACAGCTTCACCATCACCGTGCTGATGACGCTGGAGGCGCTCGGGCTCTGCGGCTACGGCGAGGGCAAGGAGTTCGTCAGGGGCGGCCGGACCGGGCCCGGCGGCGCCTTCCCGGTCAACACCAATGGCGGCGGGCTCTCCTATTGCCACCCGGGCATGTACGGGCTGTTCACCATCATCGAGGCATGCCGCCAGCTCTGGGGCCTTGCGGGCGAGAGGCAGGCGGAAGGCGTGCGCACGGCGATCTGCCACGGCACGGGCGGCGTGCTCTCCTCGGGCGCGACGCTCATCCTGTCGACCGAAAACGGCTAGAGTCGGCCCCATGACCTACGACAAGCCGGTCCCCGCCATCGACGCCGAATCGGAGCCTTACTGGACCGGCGCGCGCGAAGGCCGCCTGATGATCCAGCGCTGCGGCAGGACCGGGCGCTGCTTCCTTTATTCGCGCCGCCTTGCGCCGGGCGCGGACGATACCGATATCCGGTGGATCGAAGCGAAGGGAACCGGGGCGGTCTATTCCTTCACCGTCTGCCACGCGCCGGCGGGGCCGGCCTTCCGGGACGAGACGCCTTATGTCGTTGCCTGCGTCGAACTGGACGAGGGCGCGCGCATCGTGAGCAATCTCGTGACCGGGGATATCGACGCGGTCCATATCGGACAGAGGGTCGAGGCGTTCTTCGACAGGGTTTCCGAAGACCTGACGATCCCGAAGTTCCGCCCGGCGGGCTGAACCCGCGGTGCCGAAACGCTTCTGGCATTATTTCGGCATTGTCGCCGCGGTCGCCGTCTTCGCCGCCGCCGTC
>JAJEAZ010000549.1 GCA_022824105.1 Alphaproteobacteria bacterium | reverse complement strand
TTGATGTCACTGCTTGCCCCATACAGGGAACACCAGCCAATACGCTTGCATATCTATCTCAATTTATCCAACAAGCCAAGCACCGTCATTCGCATTCCTTTGGTTCGTTGACATTGGTCCCACGACTTTCTTGCGTCTTTCACAACATCGTCGTGCCGCAGCCGGCCTGGCGTTCACAGGCCTCGTATTTGTTGATCTTTCCGCGCACCCGGCTTCGCCGCCTCTCCGCGCCGTCATCACATCGAAACCGCCACGGTACAAGCCCCGGTCCCTCGCTGTGTACGGGATGTCGCGGTTCACGGATTTCGACGCAGGCGTCGCCGAACCGATCTTTCCGCTTGTCAGGCTCCGGCGGCATCGAGCCCCGCCGGCAAGGTTTCCGCACGAGCTGATCGCAGGTGGAAGGGCCCGATTCTAGGATCGGGGACGGGACCCAAGGCCCTTGTCGAGCGCAGACCATGTCACGACGGACACCAGAAGCACGCCGACGGCCGAGACGTGGAACGGCAGCGCTATCGCCTGTCCCCGCCCCAGGGAGTCCTCGAAAGCCCTTACGATCAGGCCGCACCCAATTATGCCCACGGGCATGAGAGCCCAGGCCACGAGCCGGTACAGGCTGTTGACCCGCCCGCGCATCTCGTCCGGAAGGGCGCGCTGCCGGAACGAAACCGACACCGTGTTCCAGACCAGTCCGCTGAAATTGAACAGGAAGCACACGAACGCAAGGCTCCACGTGCCTGGCGCCATCGCCATGCAGAAGAAGCTTGGGGCGGAAAACAGCAAGGCGTACCGGGCGGTGCGTCCCGGACCCAGCCCCGCAACGATCCCGTTGCCGCACCAGCCGCCGAACGCCCCGCCCAGGGCACCGACCGCAAGCACGGAACCGTAGTCGAACGACGATCCGCCCAGGTTCTCCTGGACGTGAAGGATCAGGGCCGTCAGCGACATCATGAAGAAGAGGTTCCACGCCCCGGCCACCGCAGCAAGCTTCAGCAGGACATTGTGCGAAAGCAGGAAGCCGGTCGCCTCCCGGATGTCCTGCCACCAGGTGGACGGACGCCTGTCCAGCGCGAAGCTGCCGCTGACCCGCAGGAACGCCGCCGCTCCAAGGCCGTACAGGAGCGCCGCCGCCCCAAAGGGCGTCCAGGGAGCCCAGATCAAGAGGGCACCGCCCAGCATCGGTCCGACCAGGGAGTTGCACACCAGTTCCACCGCCCAGTTCCGGCCGTTCGCCCTTTCGAGCGAACCGGACCGCACGATCGAAGGCAGGATCGTCTGCATGGCATTGTCCCGGACGACCTCCAGGATTCCCGCGACAAGCGCAGCCGAGACGAGAGTGGCATAAACCGGCAGCGAACTGACCCCGGACTCCGTCGCCGTCCCGAACGGGACATTGAGGTACAACAGCCCGCAGAACGCGGCCAGGAGCAGGAACCGCGCAATGTCCGTTATCATGATCAGCCGCTTGCGGTTGAACCGGTCCGCGATCACTCCGGCAAGCACCGCAAAGCCCAGCCAACCAACCCTGACCGTGAAAGGCACTGCCGCAACGAGAACGGCGTCACGTGTGAGCAGCGACGCGGTCCAGGCCCAGCAGACCAGGAGCATGCCGTCGCCGATGTTGGTCGATGCGGTCGAGATCAGCGAATGCCTGAATGCCGGCGGCAGGATCTCTTCGCCGCAGTTCATCGGCATGTCAAGTCCAGTTCAATTCTGACCCATGAGTCGCGTCCAATTTTGACCCACCTTCCGGCCTTTCCTTTTCCCAGTAGCATCTTCTCATCCGGGCATTTTGCTCCGGTGTTCAGGTTCCGCTGCAGGAGAAGAGGAAGATGGGAACGCTTGGTCGAACCGACTGGCACGGACTGGTGGCGACGGCGCGCTCGCTGCCGCTCGACAGGGTCGCGACAGCGCTTGGCTACCGCCGCGACGTGACGGACAAGACGCGCTGGAAGCGGCCGGGGTCCGTCCTGAGCATCAACGGCGAGAAGTTCTTCGACCATCTGGCCGGGACGGGCGGCGGCGGGGCGATCAGCCTGGTGATGCACGCTCACGGCGGCGGCTTCCGCGACGCCGTCGCCTTCCTGTCGGAGCGCGGGCTTAGCTCCTGCAGCCCGCGCGGCCGGGACGGCGCGGCTCCTCCGATGAACCGGCGACGGCTCGAGCTCCCGGCCCCGTCGCAGGCGCAGTGGCCCGAGGTGCGCGACCACCTTGTCGGGGAACGCGGCATCGGCGGGATGCTGCTCCATGTATGCCACGCACGCGGGCTGGTCTACGCGGACTGCCGCAGGAACGCGGTGTTCGTTTCCCGCGACGTCTCTGGCAAGGCGACCGGGGCGGAGATCGTCGGCCTCGGGCACTGCGGCGGCGGTGCCGCGTTCAAGGGCATGGCGCCGGGATCGCGGAAAGCGTCGGGCGGGTTCTGGATGGCGTTGGACGCCGCTCCTCCGGAGCGTGCGGTTCTCGTCGAGAGCGCGGTCGACGCGCTGTCGGTTCTGACGCTGCGGAGCTTCCCGGTGTCCGAAGGCGGCTTCGTGGCGGTGTCCGCCGCCGGCGTTGCGACATCGGTGCCGCGCTGGCTGGACGGCTGGCGCCTGCGCCGGATCCTCTGCGGCTACGACGCCGATCCGGCCGGGGACGCGGCGGCGGCCAGGCTCGCCCGGAGCGATCCCCGGATCGTCCGCTGCCGTCCGGCAGTCGACGGGGAGGACTGGAACGACATGCTGGTGCGGGAGACGATGGGCGAGCCGGTCTGGAGCATGACGCGACAATCTGGATGAGATTCCTGGCGTCGCGGCGTGCCTTCAGCTGCGGTGCCGGAACCGCCAGCTCTCGTTCCCTGTCTCAAGGATGTCACAGTGATGGGTGAGGCGGTCCAGCAGGGCCGTGGTCATTCTCGGGTCCCCGAACACCTCGGCCCATTCCTTGAACGGGAGATTGGTGGTGATGACCATCGGCGTGTGCTCGTAGAGGCAGGAGACGAAGTGGAACAGGAGGTGCCCTCCGGTGCGGGCGAACGGCAGGTAGCCGAGTTCGTCAAGAATGATGAAGTCCCGCCGGCGCATGGCGTCGGCGAGACGGCCCTGGCGGCCGTCGCGCTGTTCCTGTTCCAGGAGGTTGACCAGCTCGACGGCGTTGAAGAACCGGCCCCGGGCGCCGCGGCGGATGCAGGCCCGGGCGATCGCCACGGCAATATGGCTCTTGCCCGTGCCGGTCCCGCCGATCGCCACGACGTTGCGCGGCGGTTCGAGGAAGGAGCCGTCCGCGATCTGGCGCAGCTGCTTCTCCTCGACAAGGCTCTGCTCGAAGTCGAAGCCGTCGAGTTCCTTCGCCGTCGGCAGCTTGGCGACCGACAGCTGGTACTTGATCGAGCGCGCCGTCTTGTCCGCGATCTCCGCCTTCAGCAGCGTGCCGAGGATCCGCTCGGGAGGATGGCTGCGCCGTGCGGCGTCGGCGAGCACCTCGTCGTAGGCGGCCTTCATGCCTCTCAGGCCGAGCGTGCCCATCAGTTCCAGGATGTCCTTGCGTCTCATCGGGGGATCTCCCTCAGGCTGTCATAGAGGCTGCAGTCGGCTTCCGGCTCGATGTTCAGGCGAAGGCGCTCGGGAAGCTCGATCCTTGGCGCCGGGCCGGGATCGAGCCGTCGCGACAGGATGTTCAGGACCACGTCGGCGGAGACCGCGCCGCCGTCCAGCGCGTCGCCGCAGGCCGCGCACACCTCGTCGAGCCCGTCCTCGGGCACGGCTGAGAGGATCTGGACCATCTGCCTGTCGCCGTCATCGAAGGCGCCGAGCCGGCCCCTCACCGCCTCCAGCGCGTCCGGCAGCGCCCCGTTGCGGAACGGCGCGCCGTTCCGCAGCGCGCCGGGCTTGCGCTCGAGCACCGGCAGGTAGTGAAGCCAGTCGTAGACAGTCCTGCCGCGAGCGAAGCTGCGCGGGTGGCTGCCGACCAGCTCGCCGTCAAGGCGGATGTCGACACGGTCCGCGTAGGCGAACACCTCCGCCGCCTGCTGGGACGCCCGCGCCGCGGCGCTGTACCGGTTGCCGTCGAAGTGCACCAGGCAGGTCTTCGAGACGCTCCGGCTCAGCGACCGATGGCCGTCGAAGGGCCCCGGAAAGGGGATCAGGCAGCGGCGCTCCTCGCACGCGAACACCTCCTGGATCGTCATCTCGGGATCGTCCGGATGCGGATGTTCCCGCGCATGCCTGCGACAGCTCTCCTCAAGCCAGTCGTTGAGATCCTCGAGGCTGTCGAAGCGCGGCGGCTCGCGGAACAGCCGCTCGCGGACGTCGCGGACCTGGTTCTCGACCTGGCCCTTCTCCCACCCCGCGTTCGGCGTGCAGGCCACAGGCTCCACGAGGAAGTGTGCGCACATCTCCAGGAAGCGGGCGTTGAACTTGCGCGTCCGCCCCGCGAAGATGACGTCGACGACCGTCTTCATGTTGTCGTAGATGCCCCGCTGGCAAGACCCCCCGAACTCCTGGAACGCCCGGTTGTGGGCGTCGAAGACCATCTCCTGGGTCTCGCGCGGATACGCCCGCACGTAGCTCATCCGGCTGTGGCACAGGCGCATGTGCGCCACCCTGAGACGCACCGTCGTGCCGCCGATGATCGCGCATTCATGGCTCCAGTCGAACTGGAACGCCTCGCCGGGCTCGAACTCCAGGGGAACGTGGGCGCCAGACACGCCGGTGCCATGGCGGCGGTCCCATCCGGCCGCGTAGCGGCAGACGGCGCTGTAGCTCGCATCGCATCCCTGGTCCGCAAGCTGCCGCCAGATCCGCTTCATGCTCAGGCGGTCGCGCCGCTTCTTCCTCTTGTTGGCCTCCAGCTTCCGCTCAAGCTCCGGAATGAAGTCGCCGAGCTTCGAGTGCGGCTGCTCCGAACGACGGTACTTCGGCGCCGACCCGTCCGACCGCAGCACCTTGCGGACCGTGTTGCGCGACACGCCCATCGACTTCGCGATCGAGCGAATGGACCTCCTGTGAACGTGCCACGCACGCCGTATCTTGCCGATCGTCTCCACTGACACCATCTCCACTGCCTCGCTGATTCGTTGCGAGGCAGGCGTTTCCACCTGATCAGGGGTGGGTCAAATTTGGACGCGAATCACCCCCCGAAGTGGGT
>JAJEAZ010000327.1 GCA_022824105.1 Alphaproteobacteria bacterium | reverse complement strand
CGAGCGCATGGAGGAGAGGCTGAAGGCCCAGGACGCCGACATCGCCCGGCTGGAGGCCGAGAAGGCGGAACTGGACCGGCGCCGCCTCGCGGCGGTGCAGAGCGAGCAGGCGCTCCAGGCGCGCTACGACCGCGACGTGCCGACCGGCGAGCGCAAGGCGCTGCTGGAGATGCTGCTGGAGCGGATCGGCGCCGGCCTGGAGGAGGCGCGGATCGCCTTCCTGCTGCGCGAGGCGGACCCGGAACCGGTCTGCGACCCGGAGCCGGTCACGAAGCGCTTCGTGCTGGCGACGCCGCTGCATGACGGCGCCAACGCCTCCGCGCAGTTCGCGCAGGGCGCGATCACCGTCACCGGCGAGGGCGCGGCGGAGCTGACGGAGGCGGGCCTGCCCCATGCCTGGTTCGACCCGGCGGCCCCGGTCACGCTGCGCTTCACGGCCATCGGCGGCGACGCGACCGAGGCGGCGGGCAAGCTGCCGCTCGACCATTCCGTGCGCCTCGCCGGCGACGAATACCGCTTCGCCGCCCGCGCGGGCGACCGCTCCTTCGTCCGCGTCACCGCGCTGCGCTGCGACTTCCCCGGCGCGGCGGCCGACGCGGCCGATGCGGCCGTGGCGGACGGATCGGGGGGGTAGGGGGCCGCCCTCTCAGCGGACCTTCGGCAGCGTGTGGCCGGCGAAGTCCTCGACCATCTGCACGATGGAGGTGATGTCCTCGCGCCCCTTGCCCTGCATGTGCCAGTGGCGGAAGAACTGGCGCACGGCCGCGGAGACCCAGGACGGCACCTGCAGGCGCTCCGCCTCCGCCAGCGCCAGCTCGATGTCCTTCATCAGGATGTCCAGCGCCGCCCCGTAGGCGAAGGAGCGGTCGAGCACCGAGGCCGGGACCTTGCCCGCGGTCGCGCTGTTGCGCCCGGAGCCGGCATTGACCGCCTCCAGCATCGCCTCGAGATCGACCCCGGCCTTGGAGCCCATCACCAGCGCCTCGGAGGTGACGGCGAGCGCGGCGGCCGAGAGGATGTTGTTGACGAGCTTGACGGTCTGGGCCGCGCCCGGCTCCTCGCCCACATGGACCACCGTCTGCCCCCAGCAGTCGAGGGCGGGGCACAGCTCGTCGAAGAGCGCGCGGCTGCCGGACGCCATCACCGAGAGCGTGCCCGCCTCCGCGCCCGGCGGCCCGCCGCTGATCGGGCAGTCGAGCATCTCGATGCCGGCTTCGCCGAGCGCCGCCGCCATCTCGCGGATGAAGCCCGAGCCGACCGTGCAGGTGTTGACGAGCTTCGCGATCCGCCCGCCCTTGGCGAGCCCCTCCGCGCCGAGCCCGACCTCGCGCCAGGCGTCGAGCGTCGGCAGCGAGACGATGACCGTCTCCGCCATGTCCGCCACCGCCTTCGGGCTTGCGGCCGTGCGCGCCTGCCGGGCCGCCAGCGGCGCCACCGCCTCGGGCCGGACATCGTGCACGACCAGGCCGTGGCCCCCGTCCAGCAGTCGCCCCGCCATCGGCGCGCCCATCGCGCCCACGCCCACGAATCCCAGTTCCATCGCTTTCGATCCCCCGTGCCGCGATTGTCGCCGGAGTATGCGCACGCCGGCGGCCTCAGGCCAGCAGCCAGCCGATCATCGTGCGCTCGCCCTCGACCACCTGCGTCCAGAACTGCCACGGCCAGAGCCAGAGCCGCATGAACGCCCACAGCGCCGCATCGCCGAGCGCCGGGGCGAATTCGCCCGGCCCGAGGCCGTGGGCGACATGCACGAACAGGCGCGAAAAGCCCGCAACCAGCCCCAGCAGGAACCCGATCCCGAGATAGAGGGAGAGAATACGGCGCAGCAGTCTCAGCATGGACCGGGATATGCCCCGCGCCGGCCGGAATGTCGAGCCGCAAGCGGCCGCCTTGAACGGCGCGCGAAACGCCGTTACCAGACGGGCCATGACCGCCACGACCCTGGTGCTGGGCGGCGCCGCCTCCGGCAAGAGCCGCTATGCCGAATCGCTGTTCGACGGGCCCGCCGTCTATATCGCGACGGCCGAGGCCGGCGACGCCGAGATGGCGGACCGCATCGCCCGCCACCGCGCCCGGCGCGGCCCGTGCTGGACGACCGTGGAAGCGCCCTCGCGCCTCCCGGAGGCGCTGGCGGAGGCCCGCGACATGCCGGCGCTGGCGGACTGCCTGACGCTCTGGCTCTCCAACGCGCTCGCCGCCGGGCGCGAGCCCGAAACGGATGCGCTGCTGGCCGCCGTCGTCGGCCGCAACCGCCAGACGGTGCTGGTCTCGAACGAGACCGGCATGGGCCTCGTGCCCGCAACGCCTCTGGGGCGGCGCTTCCGCGAGGCGCAGGGGCGGCTGAACGAGGAGGTCGCCCGCATCGCCGACCGGGTCGTGTTCGTCGCCGCCGGCCTGCCGCTGGTGCTCAAGCCATGAAGGCGCAAGCAGGTACAGGGCTGGAGCCGCAGCGCGAGGCGGCCTAGTATCGGAGCCGACAGTCGGGAGCCCGGAAATATGGAACGCACGGTCGGCAGCATGGGTTCCGAGTTCACCCGGTTCCGGTTCGCGCCGGAGGAAATTCCGGTTCTGGCGGGCCTCGACTGGAGCCGGCTTGCACGGCGCGTGTTCATCGACCCTGCAAGCGGCGTCATAGCGCTCATGTCCCCATCCTCGAAACATGAGCGCTATGCCTGGGGCGCCGGATTGACCGCTATCGCCATCGGCGAACGGCTCGGTATCCGCGCCATCGCGCTCGGAGCGACCCGCTGGCGCCGCCCCGAGGACCCCGAGAAGACCGGCGCCGAACCCGATGCCTGCTTTTACCTCGGCCCCGCGGCGGAGCAGTGGGTCGAAGCCCGCCGACAGGGCGAAGCCGTGCTGGAGGCCTATGAGGACCGGACGCCCCCCGATCTCGTCATCGAGGTCGAGCGCAGCCGGGGCGACGCCGACAAGCCGTCCTTCTACCGCCGCCTGGGCGTCCGGGAGATGTGGCGGCTCGACATTGGTCGCAGAACGGCCGAAGCGACGATGCTGGACTTGCTGGCGCCGTCCGGTCCGCACGAACTGGAGACGTCCGTCGTGCTTCCCCGCGCGCGGCCGGGACTGGTCCTGGAAGCGCTCGAACTGGCGGTGGACAATCGGCGTCGCGAACTCGATGCCCTCATTGCGTCGCAACTTTCCGCCGGGTAAGCCGGTCGGACCCTTCCCGACCGGCGGAAATCCTCGTTCCTTGCTGAAACCGAAAATCCCGGCGACCGTCGTTACCGGCTTTCTCGGCGCCGGGAAGACCAGCCTGGTCCGCCACCTGCTCGAACATGCTGATGGCCGGCGGCTTGCCGTGGTGGTCAACGAGTTCGGCGATCTCGGCATTGACGGCGAGCTGCTGCGCGCCTGCGGCATCGAGGGCTGCGAGGACGAGGACATCGTCGAACTCGCCAATGGCTGCATCTGCTGCACGGTCGCCGACGATTTCCTCCCCACCATGCAGGCGCTGCTCGACCGGCCCGACCCGCCCGACCATATCGTGATCGAGACCTCGGGTCTGGCGCTGCCCAAGCCGCTTGTGCAGGCCTTCGCCTGGCCGGAGGTGCGCTCGCGCACCACGGTGGACGGCGTGGTTGCCGTGGTCGATGCAGCGGCCGTCGCCGCCGGGCGCTTCGCCGCGGACCCGGAAGCCGTCGAGGCGGCGCGCCGGGCCGACCCCGCGCTCGACCACGATGCGCCGCTGGAGGAGCTGTTCGAGGACCAGCTTGCCGCCGCCGACCTCGTCG
Organism: Alphaproteobacteria bacterium; assembly: GCA_022824105.1. Lineage (GTDB taxonomy): Bacteria > Pseudomonadota > Alphaproteobacteria > Bin95 > Bin95 > Bin95. The sequence goes on along the minus strand of JAJEAZ010000327.1, from coordinate 3,148 downwards.
TCGTCAACAAGCGCGACCTGCTGGATGCGCCCACCTGGGAGGGCGTGCTGGAAGAGGTGCGGGCCGGTCTGCGCTCGCCCGCGGTCAAGGCTGTCGGCGCGACCGGCGGCGCCGTCGATGCCCGCCTGTTGCTGGGCCTGGAAGCGGCGGCGGAAGACGACCTCGACGCGCGTCCCTCGCACCATGACGGCGAGGACGGGCACGACCATGACGATTTCGAGAGCTTCGCCGTCGAGGCGGGGCCGGTGGAACCGGCCGCGCTCGCCGGACGCATCGCGGAAGCCGCGCGGAGCCACGACGTGCTGCGCATCAAGGGGTTCGCGGCGGTCGAGGGCAAGGCCATGCGGCTGGCGGTGCAAGGCGTGGGCGCCCGCGCCGAGACCTGGTACGACCGGCCCTGGCAGGCCGGCGAGGAGCCGTTGACGCGGCTCGTGGTGATCGGCTTTGCCGGCCTCGACCGCGAGGCCGTCGCCCGGACGCTTGGCGGGCGGTGCATCTCCTAGCCGCAACTCCCGGCGCGGTCGAGGACGGCGAGGCGGTCGATCTCGGCCAGACGCCGGGCGACATCGCGATCCTGAGCGCGGCCGACACCGAACTCGCCCTGCTCGCCGAGGCCCAGCGGAAACGCCTTGCCGAGGACGGGCAGGCCCCGACGCTGCGGCTCGCCAACATCATGGCGCTCGGCCACAACCTCTCGGTCGACCTGCATGTCGAGCGCGTGCTCTCCTGCGCCCGTCTGGTGGTGGTGCGGCTGCTCGGCGGGCGCGGCTACTGGCCCTACGGCGTCGAGCGGTTGGAAGCGCTGGAAGCGCCGGTGGCGCTGTTGCCGGGAGACGACCGGCCGGACCCGGAGCTCGACGCCTTCTCCAGCCTCGACGCCGAAGCCTGCCGGCGCTTCTGGCGCTACCTGGCGGAGGGCGGCCCCGACAATGCGCTGAACTGCCTGCGCTACGCGGCCCACCTGCTCGGACGCCCTGCCCGCTGGCAGGAGCCCGCGCCGATTCCGCGCGCGCAAGCCTATGCGGCGGCCGCGGGCGACGGCCCGGTTGCGCCCCTGCTCTTCTACCGGGCGCATCTGCAGGCAGGCAATGTCGCAGCGATCGACATGCTGGCCGAGGAAATGACGGCGGCGGGCCTCTCACCCCGGCCGGTCGCGTTATCGAGCCTCAAGGACCCGGACTCGCTCGCCCTGCTGCACCGCCTGTTCGCGGACGAGCCCCCCTCCGTCATCGTGAATACGACCGGCTTCGCGGCGCGCGGCGCGGACGGCCCGGGGCCGCTCGACCGTTACGACTGTCCGGTGGTGCAGGCCGTGCTCTCCGGCGGCGCGGAGGCTGTCTGGCGGGAAGGGACGCGCGGCCTCTCCCCGCGCGACATCGCCATGAACATCGCGCTGCCGGAAGTGGACGGGCGGCTGATCTCCCGCGCGGTGTCCTTCAAGGCGCCGAGCCGGTGCGACAGGGCGACCGAGTGTGACATCACCCGATACCGGCCGGTGCCGGACCGGGCGCGTTTCGTCGCCGAACTCGCCGCCAACTGGGCAAGGCTCCGCCGGCCGGGGCGCAAGCGCATCGCCGTCGTCCTCGCCAACTACCCGACCCGCGACGGGCGGATCGGCAACGGCGTCGGCCTCGACACCCCGGCCTCGGCTCTGCATGTGCTGCGCGCGCTGGGAGCCGAAGAACTGCCCACGGACGGCGACGCGCTCATGCGCCTGCTGCAGGAGGCGCGGACCGGGGGGCCGGTCTTTCCGAAGAGAGAACTCGAAGACTTCGTGAACGATCTGCCCGAAACCGCCACGGAAACCGTGCGGGAGCGCTGGGGCCTTGCCTGCCGGGATTATGTAATACCCGCGCTCCTGTTCGGCGATATCGCCGTCGCGGTGCAGCCATCGCGCGGCTATGACATCGACCCGGCCTCCAGCTACCACGACCCCGCCCTGCCGCCACCGCCGGACTATCTGGCCTTCTACGGCTGGCTGAGGCGCGGCTTCGGGGCGCATGCCGTCATCCATCTCGGCAAGCACGGCAATCTCGAATGGCTGCCCGGCAAGGCGCTGGCGCTCTCCCAGGACTGCTTCCCCGACGCCGTGCTCGGCCCCCTCCCCAACCTTTACCCCTTCATCGTCAACGATCCGGGCGAAGGCGCGCAGGCCAAGCGCCGCACTCATGCCGCAATCGTGGACCATCTGACTCCGCCGCTCACGCGGGCAGAGAGCCACGGGGCCATGGTGGAGCTGGAAAGACTGGTGGACGAATATTATCAGGCCGCATCGCTCGACCCGCGCCGCCTGCCGGTGCTGGCCGAGGCGATCCTCGACCTGGCGGGGCGCGGCGGGCTGGCGGCCGACTGCGGAATCCGGCCGGAGGACGGCGAAGCGGCGGCGCTCGGCAAGCTGGACGGCTATCTCTGCGAGCTGAAGGAGCTGCAGATCCGCGACGGGCTGCACATTTTCGGCGCTTCGCCGGAAGGCCGCCCGCGCCGCGACCTGCTGGTGGCCGCCATGCGCTCGAGGCTGCTGCCCGCGCTGATGGCGGACCTTGGGCTTGAGATCGGGGAGGACCTGGCCGCGCCGTGGACAGGACCCCGCCCGGCCTTCCTGTCCGGCGACGCTCTCTGGCGCTCGACCGGCGACACGCTGGAGCGGCTGGAAGCGGCGATGGCGCGGCTGGTCGAGGGCGCGGATTCGGCCCCCGGCCCCGAAAGCGCCGCCGCGCTCGGCTTTCTGACGGAAACACTGGCCCCGGCCCTGGACCGCTCGGGCGCCGCGGAAATCGCCGGCCTCAGGGCGGGCGTCGCCGGCCGTTTCATCGAGCCCGGACCTTCGGGCGCGCCGACGCGGGGCCGGCCGGACGTGCTGCCGACCGGGCGCAACTTCTACGCCGTCGACACCCGTAGCGTCCCGACCGCCGCGGCCTGGCGACTCGGCTGGAAGTCGGCCGCCCTGCTGATCGACCGCTACCGTCAGGAGCACGGCGACTGGCCGCGGAGCCTCGCGCTTTCGGCCTGGGGCACCGCCAACATGCGCACCGGCGGCGACGACATTGCCCAGGGGCTCGCCCTGCTCGGCGTGCGGCCGCAGTGGGAGCCGGCCTCGGGCCGGGTTGTCGGCTTCGAGGTTCTGCCGCTGTCGGTTCTCGACCGGCCG
>JAJEAZ010000111.1 GCA_022824105.1 Alphaproteobacteria bacterium | reverse complement strand
CGCCCGCCGGCGGTTCATCCTCTGCCGGCCCCCCGTCGATATAGTGCAGCCCCCGAATATACGCGTTCATCTTCCGGTCGATCACCGCCAGCCGTTCGCCGCCGCGCCTTCTCACCACCGCCGCCAGCGTCTCATCCGCCGCCAGCGTCGGCTCCTCCCCCTCGGCCAGCGCACGCGCCGCCAGGCAGCGCGTCTGGTAGGCCGGATTCTCCTCAACCACCTGCCCCGCCGAAGAGCCCGACGGGTACATCCCCTCATCGTACAGCAGCACCTGCATCCCCCGCCGCGCCGCCTCCTCGATCGCCGCATCGTAAAACGCCAGCAGCGCCTCCGACATCCATCCCAACGAGCGCGGCAGTCCCACACGCGGGTGAATCAGAAACCCGTGTACACCATGCGCCTCAAAATCCCCGATCTGCCGCCGAATCTCATCCGCATTCAGATCATCGTTCCAAAACCAGAACGGCAGCACCGAAAACTCAATCGGCGGGTCGGCGAACGTATCAAGTATCGAAGGCATAGGTCTGTCCTGGGTCGTGAGTGGACGAGGGGCAAAGTCAATTCCTCAGTAGTGTACTCCATTCCGGGAAGTTCCTGCACACGCGCCCGGCGCTACGGAGAATCGATCTTGGGCGAAGACATCGGGAAGTTGACCGTCAAGCCTGTCGTGAAGTACCATTTGCTGTCAGGACAGTCCGCGTTTGGCAACCGCGATCTGTTCTGACGAGAAAATCCCACAACGCACATTCTGATAGATGAGACTGGAAGATCTCACAACCAATGCCGCCGTCGAGGGCATCCTGACGGACAGCCTCGTCACGGTGGTCAACGTGCAGTGGTACGGCGACGCCGCCCTGGAGCTGACCTACAAGACGCCCACCGGCGAGGTGGCCAACGAGCTCCTCTACCGCGAGGACGAATCCCGCATCAGGGTAGCCGAACAGGCGCGCCCCTGGAGCTTTGACGGCGACGGCGCCCTCTTCCGCCTCGCTTCCGAAGCCCAGCGCATCCGCCTCGCCCATCTCTTTGACCCCCTGCTGGCCGTCCATACCTCCGACGTCGAGCCTCTTCCCCACCAGATCACCGCCGTCTACGAAGCCATGCTGCCCCGTTCGCCGCTGCGCTTCCTGCTGGCCGACGATCCCGGCGCCGGCAAGACCATCATGGCCGGCCTGCTCATCAAGGAGCTGATCGCCCGCGGCGACCTCCAGCGCTGCCTGGTCGTCTGCCCCGGCGCGCTCGCCGAACAGTGGCAGGATGAGCTCTTCCGGCGCTTCCAGCTGCCCTTCGAGATCCTCACCAACGACAAGCTCGAAGCCGCCCGCACCGGCAACTGGTTCCTCGAAAACGATCTTGTCATCGCCCGTCTTGACAAGCTCTCCCGCGACGAGGACGTGCAGCAGAAACTCAAGGCGCGCGACTGTGACTGGGACCTGGTCGTATGCGATGAGGCCCACAAGATGTCGGCCAGCTACTTCGGCAGCGAGCTGCGCTATACCAAGCGCTACCGCCTGGGCCAGCTCCTCACCGGCCTGACCCGTCACTTCCTGCTGATGACCGCCACGCCCCACAACGGCAAGGAGGAAGATTTCCAGCTCTTCATGGCGCTGCTCGACAGCGACCGCTTCGAAGGGCGTTTCCGTGACGGCGTTCACAACGTCGATGTCTCCGACCTCATGCGACGCATGGTCAAAGAGAGGTTGCTCAAATTCGACGCAACGCCCCTCTTCCCCGAGCGTATCGCCTACACGCTCGCCTACAAACTGTCGCCGGAGGAAGAGCGGCTCTACACCGACGTAACCCAGTACGTTCGCGAAGAGTTCAACCGCGCTGCCGCCCTGGCGAACGACAGTCGCGCCGGCACCGTCGGCTTCGCCCTTACCATTCTCCAGCGCCGCCTTGCCTCGTCGCCCGAGGCCATCCACCGCTCGCTGCGCCGCCGCCGCGAACGGCTCCAGGGCCGCATGCAGGAGTTGGAGGCGCAGCAACGCAAGGGCGAGACCCCTTCTGCCGCGGCGCCGGCCATGCTGACCTTCGACAGCGAAGATTTAGAGGACCTGGATGAAGCCCCGGAGAGCGAGATCGAAGCGCAGGAAGGCGAGGCCCTCGACCAGGCCACCGCGGCCCAGACCATCGACGAGTTGAAGCAGGAGATCGGCACGCTCACCGCCCTCGAAACCGGGGCCGGACGCGTCCTCCGCGGCGGCCGCGATACCAAGTGGACCCAGCTGGCGGAGCTCCTCGATGACCTGTTCATCAACTCGCTCGCCGAGACGCCCGCGCCCTACGGCGCCGGCGCCATTCCCGGTCCCGTCCGTTCGCCCCGGCAAAAACTGGTCATCTTCACCGAGCATCGCGACACCCTCAACTACCTGCATCGACGCATCGCCGGCCGGCTGGGACGCGAAAACGCGGTCGTCGTCATTCACGGCGGCCTGCGGCGCGAGGAACGCCGCGCAGCCCAGGAGGCCTTCCGCCACGACCCGCAGGTGCGCGTCCTCCTGGCAACGGACGCCGCCGGCGAGGGCATCAACCTCCAGCGCGCCCACCTGATGGTCAACTACGACCTGCCCTGGAACCCCAACCGCCTCGAGCAGCGCTTCGGCCGCATCCATCGCATCGGCCAGACCGAGGTCTGCCATCTCTGGAACCTGGTCGCCTCCGATACCCGCGAGGGCGACGTATACGGGCGGCTGCTGGAGAAGCTGGAACAGGCTCGCCAGACCCTCGGCGGCCAGGTATTCGATGTGCTCGGCAAGATGCAGTTCGACGGCAGGCCGCTGCGCGAACTGCTTGTCGAGGCCATCCGCTACGGCGAGCAGGCGGACGTGCGCGCCAAGCTCACCACCACCGTCGAGAACGCCTTCGATGTTGACAAGTTGAGCGATCTGCTCGAAGAGCGCTCCTTGACGCCGAACACAATGGACACCAGGGGCGTGCATCGCATCCGCGCCCGCATGGAACGGGCCGAAGCCCGCCGCCTCCAGCCCCACTACATCGAGTCCTTCTTCCTGGAAGCCTTCCGGCGCGTGGGCGGACGCGCGCGCCAGCGCGAGAACCGCCGCTTTGAGATCACCCACGTGCCCGCCGCGCTGCGCAACATCGAGCGGTCCGCCGGCGCCGGCATGCCGGTCCTGCGCCGCTACGAGCGCATCGCCTTCGAAAAGTCGCTGGCCGCCAGCGGCGACAAGCCCCCCGCCGCCTTCGTCTGCCCCGGCCATCCCCTGCTCGACGCCGTCATCGACAGCACGCTGGCGAGCCACCGCGACCTGCTCAAACAGGGCGCTGTCCTGGTCGACGAGCGCGACCCCGGCGCCGAACCGCGCGTCCTCTTCTTCCTCGAACACGCCATCCAGGATGCCAGCCTCACCCGCGCCGGCTCGCGGCGGGTCATCTCCAAGCGCATGCTCTACGTCGAACTCGACGCGGCCGGCAACACCCGCCACGTGGACTACGCCCCCTATCTTGACTACCGGCCGCTCGCCCCAGATGAACCGGGGCACGAAGCCCTGCTATCGCGCCCCGAATGCGCCTGGATCGGCGCCGACCTGGAGCGCACAGCCCAACAGTACGCCGTCGCCAGCGTCGTGCCCGAGCATGTCGAAGAGGTCCGCGCCGCCAGGAAGCCGCTCATCGACAAAACACGCGACGCCGTCAACGCGCGTTTGAACAGGGAGATCGCGCACTGGGACAACCGCGCCGAGCAACTCAAGCATCAGGAGCAGGCCGGCCGCGTCAACGCCCGCCTCAACTCGGCCCAGGCCCGCCAGCGCGCCGACCGCCTCCAGGAGCGCCTGCACAAGCGGCTGGCCGAGCTGAAGCTGGAGCGCCAGATCTCGCCCCGGCCGCCCGTCGTGCTCGGCGCGGCCCTGGTCGTCCCCCTCGGGCTAATCCAGGCGACTGCAGGCAAAGCGCCTCACTACCAGCAACCCGCGACCGCCGACACCCAGGCCGCGGCCGCCCGCGCCCGCCAGATCGTGATGGACGTGGAACGCAGCCTGGGCTTTGAACCGACCGACCGCGAGTTCGAAAAGCGCGGCTACGACATCGAAAGCCGCGACCCCGCCTGCGGCCGCCTGCGCTTCCTCGAAGTCAAAGGTCGCGTCAGCGGCGCGCCCGCCATCACCGTCACCCGCAACGAGATCCTCTACTCGCTCAACAAGCCCGACTCCTACATCCTCGCCATCGTCGAATTTCTCGAAGGGGACG
>JAJEAZ010000320.1 GCA_022824105.1 Alphaproteobacteria bacterium | reverse complement strand
GCGGCGGCGCCGGGACTCGGCAAGATCGGCGTGCTGGTCGGGCTTGAGTCATCGGGCGACAAGGAGAAACTGGCCGCGCTCGGCAAGCAGATCGCCATGCATGTCACTTCGGCGAATCCCCGCTGGGTCGGCCGGGACGATGTGGACGAGACGACAGTAGAACGGGAGCGGGCCATCCTGGTCGACCAGGCCAAGGCATCGGGCCGCCCGGACCATGTCATCGAGAAGATGGTCGATGGACGGATGCGCAAATATTACGAGGAGGTCGTGCTCGCGGAGCAGGCCTTCATTATGGATACCGACAAGTCGGTAGGCAAAGTGCTGGAGGAAGCGGTGGGCGACATCGGCGCGCCGGTTGCCTGCTCCGGCTTCGTGCGCTTCGCGCTTGGCGAGGGCGTCGAGCGCGAAGACAAGGACTTCGCCGCCGAAGTTGCCCAGACGCTGGGAGACTGACGGCCGCACCGGACGGGAGAATTCATGGCGCCGCAAACCCGCTTCAACCGCGTGTTGCTCAAGGTCTCCGGAGAGGCCTTGATGGGCGGCGAGGAGTTCGGCATTGCACCCTCCACCATGCGCCGCATTGCGGGCGATATCGCCGAAGCGCAGGCTCTGGGCGTTGAGATTGCGGTCGTCGTTGGCGGGGGCAATATTTTCCGGGGCGTAAATTCCTCGAAGATCGGCGTCGGGCGTGTGGCCGGCGACAATATGGGGATGCTCGCCACGGTCATAAACGCGCTCGCCCTGCGGGGCGCGCTGGAAGAAGACGGCGTCCAGGCCCGCGTGCAAAGCGCAATCCCCATGCATACCGTCTGCGAGCAGTTCATTCGCGAACGCGCCGAACGCCATCTCCGGCGGGGCCGGGTTCTGGTATTGGCCGGCGGCACCGGCAACCCGTTCTTCACCACCGATTCCGCGGCGATTTTGCGGGCGAGCGAACTCCGTTGCGACGCGGTTCTCAAGGCCACCAAGGTGGACGGTGTCTATTCCGCCGACCCGGAACAGGTTCCGGAGGCCGTGCGCTACGATGCGCTGACTTACAAGGAGGTTCTGGAACGCGGTCTCAGGGTTATGGACGCCGCCGCCGTTGCGATGGCGCGCGACAACCGCATTCCGATTCTGGTCTTTTCGCTGCATAATGCCGGCTCGTTCGCGCGCGCGTTGACGGGCCGCGAGGCATCGACGATTATCCAGTAGGAAAGCGAGATTCTCGTGTCCGAAGACCCCGATATCGACGATCTGGAACGGCGCATGAATGGCGCCATCGAGGCGCTGAAGCGAGAGTTTGCGGGACTGAGAACCGGACGGGCCAGCACTTCGCTCATCGAGCCGTTGACGGTGGAAGCCTATGGCTCGGAAATGCCGATCAACCAGGTGGCAACGCTGGGCGCGCCGGAGCCGCGCATGCTGACGGTACAGGTCTGGGACAGGGGCAATGTGAAGGCGGTGGAGCGCGCCATCCGCGAGTCGGCCCTTGGGCTCAATCCCGCATCCGACGGCCAGTTGATCCGCATACCCATCCCCGAACTGAGCGAGGAGCGCAGGACGGAACTGGCGCGGGTCGCGCACCGCTATGCCGAGCAGGCGCGGGTGGCCGTCCGCAATGTGCGCCGTGACGGCATGGACAAGCTCAAGCGCATGGAGCGGGCGGGCGACCTTTCCCAGGACGAACAGCATCTCTGGTCCGAAGAAGTGCAGGAGCTGACGGACCGGTTCGTCAAGGAAATCGACGACGCCGTCACCACCAAAGAATCCGAAATCATGCAGGTGTGACCGCGATGGCGGTCCGAACACGGGTGTTTCCGGCGCCGCTTTCGCTGCCGCGCCATGTGGCGGTCACCATGGACGGCAACGGGCGCTGGGCCGCCGCGCGCGGCCTGCCCCGCGCTACCGGACATGCAAGGGGCGCGGAAGCCGCGCGTGCAACCGTGAAGGCGGCAACCGAACTCGGTATCGAAATCCTGACGCTCTACAGCTTCTCGTCCGAGAACTGGCGGCGTTCGGTGGAGGAGGTCAACGATCTGCTCGGCCTGCTGCGCTACTATCTGGGCCGGGAGCTGGATGACATGCACCGGAACGGGGTCCGCTTGCGAATGATCGGGGAACGGGACCGCCTGCCGGCCGATCTTTGCCAGCGAATCGTCGATGCCGAAGCCCTGACTGCCGCCAATGACGCTATCCTGGTGCAGGTCGCTTTCAGCTATGGGGGACGCGGCGAGATCGTGCGCGCCGCACGGGGCCTGGTCGAGGATGGAGCCGCTGGCAGGCTGTTGCCCGGCGACATCGACGAAGCCGCCTTTGCGGCAAGGTTGGATACGGCCGGCATACCGGACCCGGACCTGATGATCCGTACCGGCGGCGAGATGCGCATCAGCAATTTTCTGCTGTGGCAGGCCGCTTATGCCGAATTCGTGTTTACCGACAGGCTTTGGCCGGATTTCTCGAAATCCGACCTCGAAGAGGCGCTCGCCGAATTCAGCCGGCGCGAACGGCGTTATGGCGCTCGGGCTGCCTGACGACACCCTTCAGCGTTCGGTCGCGGCCGTCCTGTTGATGCCCGCAGCGATTCTGGCGGTGTGGGCCGGAACCCCGTTCTGGGAAGCGCTGGTGTTCGCGGGCGCGCTGGTTGCCGGGCGCGAGTGGGCCGCCATGGCGGAGCCGGGTGCGGTAAAGGCGTTCACGGCGATTCCGGCGGTCGCAGCCGTGCCGGTGCTGTTTTCGGCATCGGCGCTCGTTCAGGGCGCGGTCGCGCTCGGTGCGGCCGCCGCAGCCGGCTGGCTCCTCAGGCGAAAGGCGCTGGCTGTCGGGGCGCTCTATATCGCGGTGCCCGTCATGTGCCTCGTCGCGCTCCGGCGTCCGGAATCCGGGGGGATGGAGCTGGCGGTCTGGCTGTTGGCCGTCGTCTGGGCGGGGGATATCGCGGCCTGGTGGACGGGGCGGCGCTTTGGCGGCCCGAAACTGGCGCCTGCCTGGAGTCCGGGAAAGACCTGGAGCGGCCTTCTCGGCGGTCTCGCCGCAGCCGGTCTGGCCGGCGCGGGGGTGAGTGCGGTCTTCGGCCCGGCAGGGGCGGCAGGCGAGGGCTTCGCCGCCGGCATCCTGGTCGGCGCGGCAGGGGCGGCGGGCGACTTGTTCGAAAGTGCGTGCAAACGCCGTTTTGGCGTCAAGGACAGCGGACGCCTTATTCCCGGACATGGCGGGCTGCTCGACCGCGTGGACGCGCTTCTGGCGGGCGCGGTTGCGGTCATGCTGCTTGCGGCTTGCGGATGGCGCTGGACATGACAGCGAAGCGGGTGACGGTGCTGGGCTCGACGGGTTCGGTTGGCGCAAACACGCTTTCCGTCATCGCCGAACACCCCGACCGCTTTCGGGTCGTCGCGCTCGCTGCGGGCAGGAACACTGCCTCGCTTGCGCAGCAGGCGCAGAGCTTTCGACCCGACTTTGCCGCCATTGCCGATCCCGCCGGCTATCCAACGCTGAAGGAAGGGCTGGCCGGCACTGGAATCGAAGTGGCGGCCGGGCCGGATGCCGTGGTGGAAGCGGCCAGGCGCGACGCCGAATGCGTCATGGCGGCAATCGCCGGCGCGGCGGGCCTGGAATCCACGCTCGCCGCCGTAGAGCGCGGCGCAATCGTCGCGCTGGCCAACAAGGAAAGCCTGGTGTGCGCAGGCGAGCTGATGATGGCCGCGGCCCGCGCTTCGGGGAGCATGATCCTGCCGGTCGATTCCGAGCACAATGCGATCTTCCAGGTTTTCGACGACCGTTGCCGGGAGGCGGTGCGCCGCCTGATCCTGACGGCGTCGGGCGGACCCTTCCGGTGCGCCAGCCGGGACCGGATGGCCGCTGTGCGGCCCGCGGAGGCGCTCCGCCACCCGAACTGGGACATGGGCGCCAAGATCACCATCGATTCGGCCACCATGATGAACAAGGGCCTGGAGCTCATCGAAGCCCACCACCTGTTCGCGATGCCGGGCGAGGGCATAGACATTCTCGTCCATCCGCAATCCATCGTGCACTCCATGGTGGAATATGCGGATGGATCGGTGCTGGCGCAGCTGGGAACGCCCGATATGCGCACGCCCATCGCCGTCGCGCTGGCCTGGCCGAAGCGCCTGGCGGTTACGGGTGAACGCCTCGATCTCTCGGTTGTGGGCCGGCTCGATTTCGAACCGCCCGATCCCGAGCGGTTCCCGGCCCTCGCGCTGGCCCGAACGGCCCTGGAACGCGGGGGCAGGGAACCTGCCGCGCTCAGTGCGGCGAACGAGGTAGCTGTCGCGGCTTTTCTGTCGGAGCGGATCGGCTTTCTGCAGATCGCCGACATTGCGGGGAGCACGGTTGCTGAATTAGGTTCGGGTCCGCTTGCGGGGCTGGACGATGTGCGTTCCGCGGACAGGGAGGCTCGGGAGGTGGCGGAAAGGTTCGTCGAGCGGGCCGCAGCCGCAGGTCCGCGCTAGGGAGGCGCCGGGTTGAGCTTTCTTTGGGAATATCTGGTTCCGTTCCTGGTGCTCCTGGGCGTGCTCGTCTTCGTGCACGAGTTCGGTCATTACTGGGCGGCGCGGCGCTGCGGCGTTCGTGTCGAGGTCTTTTCCGTGGGCTTCGGCCGGGAGCTCTGGGGCTGGACCGACCGGGCCGGAACGCGGTGGAAGATCGCCATAATCCCGCTTGGCGGTTATGTGCGCATGTTCGGCGACGCCGGGGAGGCGGTTGGCGGTCGGGTGTTGACGCCGGACGAGGAGAGCGTCGCCTTCGGCGCCAAGCCCCTGGGTCAAAGAGCGTTCATCGTGGCGGCCGGACCGGCCGCCAACTTCCTGTTCGCAATCCTCGTCGCTGCCGTGATGTTCATGACCTACGGCCAGAGGCATACCAGCCCGGTCGTGACCGCGGTCGTTGAAGACAGCGCCGCCGCAGCCGCCGGAATCCGGGCCGGAGACCGATTCGTCGCGCTCGACGGCGAGACCATTGCGCGTTTCGAGGACCTGCAGCGGATCGTTCGCCTGAGCCCGGGCCGACCCCTGGAAGCGGTCCTGGAGCGCGACGGCGAGGAGACCGCGCTGACGATCACGCCCCGCGTCTCGCAGCAGACCGACAGCCTTGGCAACGTGCATGAATTCGGCCTGCTCGGCGTGCGCGGCAAGATGACGGAGACGGTGCGCTACGGCCCCGGTGAGGCGCTTTTTGCGGCTGTCGACTACACATGGACGATGACGGCGACCATCCTGACCTTTATCGGCGAGATGATCGAAGGCCGTCGGTCCACCGACGAACTGGGCGGGGTGCTGCGCATCGGACATATTGCAGGCGAGGTCGCGAAGATCGACTTCTCGGCCTATCTGCACTTCATGGTGCTGCTGTCGATCAATCTGGGTCTCATCAACCTGTTCCCGATTCCGCTTCTGGATGGAGGGCACCTGGTGTTTTACGCCATTGAGGCAATCCGGGGCCGTCCGCTGGGGCAGAAGGCGCAGGAGATCGGGTTCAGAATCGGACTGGGAGCGGTCGTTGCGCTGATGCTGTTCGTAACCTGGAACGACTTGGTGTACTTTCAGGTCGTTGCGTTTCTGGAACGCGTCGTCGGATGACGTCATCATTGGGGGTTACCATGGACAAATGGCGAGCCGCGCTTGCCGCATGGGCACTGGCCGCCATTATGGCGCTGGCGCCGGTTGCGGCCGGCGCCCAGAGCGGAGGCGCAATCCGCGATATCGAGGTCGTCGGCGCGCAGCGCATCGATCCCGAGACCGTACGGTCCTACCTGCGTATCCGGCCCGGCGACGTCCTCGGGCCGAGAAGCATCAGCGATGCCCTGAAAAGCCTGTTCGAGACCGGTTATTTCGCCGATGCCAGCATCGATGTACGCGGCGGCGTCCTGGTTGTGACGGTGGCCGAGAACCCGATCGTCAACCGGATTGCATTCGAGGGCAATCGGCGCATCGACGACGAGACCCTGAGCCCCGAGGTGCAGCTGAAACCGCGCCAGATCTTCACCCGCTCGGCGGCGGAAAAGGATGTCAAGCGTATTCTGGAAATCTACCGGCGGTCCGGCCGGTTTGCCGCGAGTGTCGAAGCAAAGCTCATCGAGCTTCCGCAGAATCGCGTCGATGTCGCTTTCGAAATCGTCGAGGGAGACCAGACGCTCATCGAGAAAATCATTTTCATCGGCAATGAGCAATTCAGCGACAGCGACCTGATCGGTGAGATCAGCAGCAAGGAAGCGGCCTGGTACCGCTTTCTCTCCAACGACGATGTTTACGACCCGGACCGCGTCGCCTTCGACCGCGAACTGCTTCGCGGTTTCTACCTCTCGGAGGGTTATGTCGACTTCCGGGTCACTTCGGCCGTGGCGGAGCTCACGCCGGACCGGGACGGCTTCATCCTGACTTTCACGGTCGAGGAAGGCCCGCAATATACCTTCGGCAAGATCGAACTCGAAAACAAATTGATTGATGTTCCGGATTTTCGCCTGTCCCTGTTGCTCAAGCCGCGATCAGGCGAAATCTACGACAATGAGTTGGTTCGCGAGACGGTTGACGACCTGGTCGATGAAGTCGGGACGTTCGGTTTCGCATTCGTCGATGTGCAGCCGCGTTCGAAAGTCCGTAGAGAAGAAAAGGAAGTCGATCTGGTCTTCCTCGTGGATGAAGGCCCGAGAGTTTATGTCGAACGTATCGACATCGAGGGAAATTTGCGCACGCTGGATCGCGTTATCAGGCGGGAATTCGGAATTGTAGAGGGGGATGCCTTCAACACTTCCAAAATTTCCCGCGCGACCCGGCGGGTCCGGAATCTCGGCTATTTCAAGAAAGTCGATGTTTCGAACGAGCAGGGGAGCAGTCCGGACCGGGCAAGGGTAAAGGTTGAAGTTGAAGAGACGCCTACCGGAGAATTCTCGATCGGAGCCGGATATTCGAGCGAAAGCGGGGCCTTGTTCAACGTAAGGCTTGCCGAACGGAACCTGCTCGGGAAGGGACAGGAACTTGCCGTGGCTGCCACCGTGTCCGAGAGCCAGAACCAGATCGACCTGTCGTTCACCGAACCCTACTTCCAGGACCAGCCGATCTCGGTGGGCGCGGATGTGTTCCGGGTCACGACGGATTATGACGACAGACAGATCGACGAAGAGGAGACTATCGGTGGCCGCCTGAGGGTCGGCTACAAGCTGTCCGAGCACTGGACCCAGAGATGGCGCTATACCCTGAGTCAACGCGATACGGACTACGATGAAAGCAGAACAACCAGTAGAGATTCCGAGACGCTGTTGTCGGCCGTCGGGCACGAGGTCGCTTACGACACGCGGGACAACCGGTTCAACCCGACATCCGGGCGCGTGCTGAGCATCGGCAACGACCTTGCCGGCCTCGGAGGCGATGCCCGCTTCCTTCGCACCGATGTCAGGGGCTCCCAGTATTTCCCGATGTCGAAACGGCCGCCGGTGACGCTGGCGCTGTCCGCAAGGGCGGGGGCCATCGTCGGCCTCGGCGAGGATGTCGAAGTTTCCGACCGTTATTTCATCGGCGGCAGGAGCTTGAGGGGCTTCGAAAGCGGCGGCGTCGGCCCGAGGTGCAGGACGGGGCTAGACGGCTGTATTGCTGGCGTTGCACTCGGCGGAAATTACCTTGCGACCGCGACTGCCGAGGCGATCTTCCCGATCGGGCTATCGTCCGAGGACCTGGGCCTTCAGGGCAGGCTTTTCGCCGAGTTCGGTACGCTCTTCGATGTCGATACCAATATCAATAACGACCAATACCACGACGAGTCCTCGATACGCGGTTCGCTCGGCTTCGGTGTTTCCTGGACCACGCCGCTCGGCCCGCTTCGCCTGGATTTCGCCTGGCCTGTGATGAAAGAGGACTACGACAAGGACGAGACGATCCTGTTCAGCATCGGGACCCAGTTCTGATGCGAACACTTGCTGCGGTTTTGCTGCTGTGCCTCTGCACGGCGCCGGTTCTGGCGGCCGTGCCGCAATCGGTGGTGATCGTCATCGATACCAACAGGATCATGCGCGAGGCCAGGGCAACGGTGGAAATTGCCAGGCAGGTGGAAGCCATCGGCGCCCGCTACGGGAGCGAGTTCAAGGCCGCTGAAGCCCGCCTGCGGCAGGAAGACCAGGCGCTCACGAACCAGCGCAACCTGATTAACAAGGAGGCCTACAAGGCAAAGGCGCAGGAATTGCACGAGAGATTGGCGACGCTTCGCAGCAAGGCTCAACGCCAAAGGACGAATCTCGACCGGGCGCGTTCCGAAGCCGTGCGCAAGGTTCAATTGCAGCTTCTGCGCGTTGCGGGCGAATTAGCCGGGGAACTCGGAGCGAATATTGTGGTACAGAAGGCCGCCTTGGTCTGGGCCGACGAGAGTGCTTTGGAAATTACCGAAGATGCCCTGGAGCGCTTGAATGAGGTCCTGCCGAGTGTAACCATCGAGTTGGATCGGTAGAGGCGAAGCGCTGGCAGCGTTTGGCGAGGGAATATGACGACTGACGACGCCGATATCGCGGAAATCGGCGAGGTGATGGCGACGATTCCGCATCGCTATCCCTTCCTGATGATCGACCGTGTGACGGAGATCCGGTTGGGAGAAAGTGCGGTCGGTATCAAGAATGTCTCCATCAACGAGGCGCATTTCCAGGGGCATTTTCCGGCCAAGCCGGTCATGCCGGGCGTTCTGCTCGTCGAGGCGATGGCCCAGACAGCGGCAGTGCTCGTCGTGAAGACGATGGGCGACCATGTGCGGGGCAAGCTCGTCTATTTCATGACGATCGACAATGCGCGCTTCCGCCGGCCCGTGGTGCCCGGCGACCAGGTGCGTATCGAAGTAACGGTCCGCCGCCACCGGGGCGCGGTATGGCGGTTCCGCGGCGAGGCCAAGGTGGACGGGGCCCTGGTGGCGGAGGCCGAGTACAGCGCGATGATCCAGGGGCTGTGATGACGCGCTCCATTCACCCGAGCGCCGTGGTGGAAGAGGGCGCGACGCTCGGCGAAGATGTGCAGATCGGGCCGTTCTGCCATGTGGGCGGAGAAGTCCGCCTGGGCGACGGCTGCGTCCTGCACGCCCATGTCGTTGTCGCGGGGCGCACGGATGTCGGCCCGGCCACCCGGATATTCCCTTTCGCATCGGTCGGGCACCCGCCGCAGGACCTGAAATATGCCGGCGAGCCTTCGACCCTGGAAATCGGCTTCGGCAATATCATCCGCGAACATGTCACCATGAACCCGGGCACGAAAGGCGGCGGCATGCGCACCGTGGTCGGAGACCGGAACCTGTTCATGATGGGGGCGCATGTGGCGCACGACTGCCAGGTCGGAAGCGGTTGCGTCCTGGCGAACAATGCCACGCTGGGAGGCCATGTCATTGTCGAGGACGGCGCGATCATCGGCGGGCTGGCCGCCGTTCACCAGTTCGTGCGGGTCGGAACCCAGGCAATGATCGGCGGACTGTCGGCCGTCGTGCAGGACGTGATTCCCTACGGCATGGTGCTCGGCGACCGTGCAACCCTGCGGGGCCTCAACTGGATCGGCCTGAAGCGCGCCGGGACCGACCGCGAGACATTGGCGCGGCTTCGCAAGTCATATCGGCAGTTGTTCGGCGAGGAAGGCCCGATTGGCGGGCGGGTTGACGCCGTTTCGGCAAAATACGGCGACGATCCCATGGTTCGCCGCATCGTCGAGTTCATGGGTGCGGAGTCCGACCGCGGCCTCTGCCTGCCGGAGAATTCCGGGGATGAAGCCTAAGCTTGCGATCGTCGCCGGCGGCGGATGGCTGCCGCTGGCCCTGGCCGAAGCCTGCCGGAAGCGCGAACGCCCCTACTTCCTGTTGGGACTGGAAGGGTTTGCAGAGGCTGACGGGTTGCGCGGCCATCCCCACCGCTGGGGCCGGGTCGGCGCGGTGGGACGGGTCGTCGAAACGATCCGCGAGGAGGCGGCCACCGAGGTTGTGTTCGCCGGTCATGTCCGGCGACCGTCCCTGACATCGCTCCGGCCGGATCTCTACACGGTCCGCATGCTTGCCCGGATCGGCGCGAAGGCGCTGGGCGACGACGGGTTGATGCGCCACATCGTGGAGGCCTTCGAGGCGGAAGGGCTCAGCGTGGTGGAAGTGTCTTCCATCCTTGCCGATGCGCTGGCGCCGCCGGGTCCGCTCGGCGCGCTGGCCCCGGACGAGACCGCGCTCGAGGATATCCGCCGGGGCGTGGAAGTGGCCGAGGCGCTCGGACGCGCCGACGCGGGCCAGGCGGTCGTCGTGCAGCAGGGAATCGTGCTGGCGATAGAAGCGGCCGAAGGCACCGACCGGATGGTCGCGCGCGCTGCCTGCCTGCGGCGGGACGGGCCCGGCGGCGTGCTGGTCAAGATGGCGAAGCCGCAGCAGGACCGGCGCATGGACCTGCCGGTCATCGGTCCCGCGACCGTGGATGCCGCCGCCGCGGCCGGGCTTCGGGGAATCGCGGTGGAAGCCGGCGGGGTGCTGGTCACGGACCGCGAGGCGGCGACGAAGCGCGCCGACGAGGCGGGGCTGTTCATTACCGGCGCGGAGCCCGGTTCAGGAGCCCCGCGCCGGCAGTCGTGAGCGGCCTCAGGCGGGCTTGAAGCAGGGCACCTTCTGGCCGCCTTCGGCTTCGACGAAGACCGCCTTGACCCTCATGCCCACGGCCAGGCTGTCGAAGTCGCAATCGACGAAATTCGTCATCATCGTGATGCCTTCGTCCAGCCGCACATAGCCGATGGCATATTGGGGGTCGGACCGGCGCATGACCGAATAGGTGTAGATCTCGCCGGTGCCCGCGGCCTCGACCGTTTCGACATTCTCCGAAAGCGTGAACGGGCTCAGCTTGCGCGGATACCAGAAGAAACGGCCGGTATCGCCGCAGCGGGGCAGCATGAGCTTGCCCTCATTGCAGGCATCCCAGAAATCCTGGTTCTCGACATTGGTCGGCGGGGCCGGAATCTTGCGGGCGCTCATGCGTCGGCCCTCCCGAGAATCGTTGTGGAGCTGCCCATGCGGGTGCCGAGCGAACCGCCCGTGCCATGGGCCAGTGCAAGCTGGCAGTCCTTGACCTGCACCGCCGGATGCGCCTCGTCGCGCAGCTGGCGTACGGCCTCCAGCACCTTGGTCAGCCCGCCGCGGTTCATGGGATGGTTGCTGCAAAGACCGCCGCCGTCGGTGTTGAAGGGCAGCTTGCCCGTGCCGGAGATCAGGTTGCCGTCCGAAACGAAGGCGCCGCCCTTGCCCTTTTCGCAGAAGCCGAGGTCCTCAAGCGTTTCCAGCACGGTGATCGTGAAGCTGTCATAGATCGACGCATAGTCGATATCGCCCGGCGCGACGCCCGCCTCCTCGAAGGCCTGGGGGCCGGACCAGCGGGCGCCCGTGTAGGTCAGGTCCACCTGGCCCGACATCAGGTTCTTCGGCGCTTCGCCGCAACCGAGAACCTTGACGCAATCGCGCTCCAGGGAGGAAGCGACCTCCGGCGCGACCACAACGAACGCCCCGCCGCCATCCGAGATCACGCAGCAGTCGAGCCGGTGCAGCGGATCGGAGATCATGGGCGAATTCACCACGTCCTCAACCGTCACGACATTGCGCAGCATGGCGTGCTCATTGTGCTGGGCGTGGTGCGACGCGGCCACCTTGATCCAGGCGAGCTGCTCGCTTGTGGTCCCGAATTCGTGCATGTGCCGGCGCGCCGCCATGGCGTACATGTTCACCACGGTCGGGCCGTAGATGAACTCGAACGGCACGTCCGGCGAGGCGTCCCCGTAGTTGCGTGGCGCCGTGCCGGTCGCCATGCCCTCCGAGCGCGGCCGCCCGGCGAGCGTGACAAGCGCAACCTTGCACTTGCCCGCCGCGATCGCCTGGGCGGCATGGCCGACATGGAGGACATAGGAAGAGCCGCCGACATCGGTGGCGTCCATATGCCGGACGTTCTTCAGGCCCATATATTCGACCATCGACAGCGGGCCGAGGCCGGGCGCATCGCCGGCGCAGTAATAGGCGTCGACATCCTCTATCGACAGCCCGGCGTCGTCGAGCGCGCCTCTAGCGCTTTCGGCGTGGAGTTGGGCGACCGACTTGTCGACCGCCTTGCGGGTCGGGTGTTCGCTGATACCCGCAATGAAGGCTTTGCCCCTCGTGTGCATTCGCAGTTCCAGTGTTGACGGAGCGGAATTGGGTGACGGCCTACAGCGTAGGCGGCCGGAGACCGGCCCTCAAGGCACGATGCGCTCGCGGCGAAACTGCCGCAGCAGTTCGACGAGCATATCCTCTGTGTCTATGCAGTCCTGGAAGCCGTGTTGCCGCGCCTTGACCGTGCTGACGACAGCCGGGTTCGGCCGCTGGCCATAGCCGAAGATGAAGTCCGCGAACTGCCAGGACGGCACGATTTCACCCAGCCGGTAGGGGCGCAGGCCGTGACGCGCGACCATGGAGTCCCAGACGGGGCCCTTGTCGGCCATGACGCGCCTCAGCGAGCAGGGGAAGGGCTGTTCCAGCGGCATCTCGAAAACCTCGGCGACCCGCGGCCAGAGATTGTGCCAGACATAGCAATCGCCGTTCGCGATGTTGAAGGCTTGGCCGGCTGCTGCCGGCGTCCGGCCGGCCCAGGCGGCGGCGCGGGCGAGAAGCCGCGAATCCGTCGCCTCCTGGATGCGCGGCTCGCCGCCCGGAAACCTGAGCGGCATGCCCAGTTCTTTCGAAAGCGCCGCATAGGCCGCCACGCAGGCAAGCGCGTTCATGTTCGAGCCGATGGCGACGCCGAAAACGACCTGCGGACGCAGGACGGTCCAGCCCCAACCCGCGCCTGCGGCCCGTTCCCTCAGCCAGTCTTCCTGGTCGTGGTAGAAATTCGGCCCCCAATAGCGGGGATCCCGTTCCTTCGCCGGCGTCTTGAACGGGCCGTGATGCGCGCCGTAGGCCTTGGTGCCCTGCAGCAGCGTGACATGCCGGAGGCCGGGCGAAGACGCCTCGACGGTCTCTACCGCGTTGCGCAGCATGGCGAGATTGGTCTCGGCGTGGTCCGGGTCGCGCCAGCCGCTCGCCACGTCGGCTTTCTCGTAAACCGCGGCATAGACAATGTGGGTGACGCCGCGAAGATCGGACAGGCCGGCTTCGCATGCGGCCCGGTCCCGCAGGTCGACGGCGCGGAATTCGGCTCCGGTCCGGAAATCGGGGGCCCGGCGCGACAGGCCGACGGTGCGCCAGCCCGGCAGTGAGTCGAAATGCTCGACCATCGCCCGGCCGACGGTGCCGAGCGCGCCGCACACCAGCACTGTTCCTGCGGCGGGCGGCGCAGCTTCGCTAGCCATGTTGCAGCGTCCTGCCGGACACAGCTACGCGATGATGTCCGATGCGTATTCCTCGGCGGCCTGGCGCGTCACCTCGATGAACTTCTTGGTCCCGAGCACGATCGCCTTCCTGGACACGCCGCCGTTCAGGAAGATGTAGTAGTCGCAGAGCAGAAGGGTGGCGTCCTTGGTGACTGCGGCGCGGGTGATGATGTAGCGGTCGTTGATCCTGTTGACGCATTCCAGCTTTTCCTGGAGCGGCACGTTGTCCTTCAACGGAAAGAGTATCGCGAGATGGATCGCATCCTGGTGGCTCGGCAGCGTTGCGATGCATTTCAGCCCGCTCTCGGTAATCACGGAATCGCCGTCGCCGTCCTGTTCGCATTCCATGTAAGCGGCGTCGTACAGAGTGTGCAGGAAGTCCCGGTTCAGGATTTTGGGTGTTACCAGGTCGTCGTACATCTCCACCACCCGGCACCCCGTTCCGCTCTGCCCGCTGCGAATTCCGGACCATATTCGGGCCACCCGGCAGGCGCAAGACGGGAAAGCCGGGTGGCTCGGTCGCAGGTTGCCGGAGGCGCTTGTCGAAGCCATCGCAAAGCTGCAAGATAGGCAAGGAACGAAAGGGAGGGACCCCGATGAAACTGCGTATGCTTGCCGCGGCGACGGTGGTCGCCGGCATGGCAACTCCGGCCTTTGCGGCCGAGTTGCCGAAGCACATAGCAATGACGGCCTACACAACCACGTCGTCAGGCTATGCCCAATCCATCGCAATTGGTGGGATGCTCAAGAAGAAGTACGATGTCG
This sequence comes from Alphaproteobacteria bacterium, assembly GCA_022824105.1. Lineage (GTDB taxonomy): Bacteria > Pseudomonadota > Alphaproteobacteria > Bin95 > Bin95 > Bin95. The sequence goes on along the minus strand of JAJEAZ010000320.1, from coordinate 2,463 downwards.
AGTTGCGCGTGATTCCGGGCAAGAACGACGTCTCGCGCATGATACCGGTGGCGAAGAAGCGCGCGCAGCTTTGCGCCTGCGGCATTGCTGCTAACTTTACGCAGGAAGGCGTGTTCATGTTCGGGTCCAAGCGATGGGGCCCCATGGCAATGCGTAACCTCTACAACAACGCCAAGGGGCCTCACGGCCTGATGCCGGTGGTTGCGGGCGACGCAGGGATCAAGACGGCCGCCGACCTCAAAGGCAAGAAGATGGCCTGGATCAAGGGCGCCCCGGCGCTCAACGTCAACCTCACGGCGTTGATGGCCTTCGGCGGAGTCACCTGGGACGATGTGACCAGGGTCGAGTTCCCGGGTTGGGCTGCAGGTGTGAATGGCGTCATCGGCGGGCAGGCGGACGCCGTGATGGTCTCAACCATGTCGCCGCATGTGAACCGCCTGATGGCGTCGCCGAGAGGTAACTGGTGGGTCTCGCTTCCCCACGATGACAAGGAAGGCTGGGCCCGGGCCAGGTCTGTGGCGCCCTTCTGGAACCCGAACAAGGTCACGCTCGGCATCGGCCTCGAGAACAATATTTCGGGCAAGGCGGAATTCGACGGCCAGATGTACCCCTATCCGATCGTGGTGGGGCTCGCGGGCGACCTGTCCGACGACTTCACTTACGCCATGACCAAGGCTGTCATGGAAGGCTATGAAGGCAAAGACGGCTACGGGACGCTGAAGGGCACGGCGGGCTACCAGCTCGACGCCCAGAACCTCAAATGGGTGTTTCCGTACGCAGGCGGCTCGATACGCTACTACAAGGAGGCGGGCGCCTGGGGCGCGGAGGAAGAAGCGCATAACAACGCTCTGCTGAAGCGTCAGGACGTGCTGATGGGCGCGTGGAAGACCTACTACGCGGCCAACAAGGACATGGACGACGACGCCTTCGAGGCCGGCTGGGCGGAAGCCCGCAAGGAGGCGTTGACGGCGGCTGGCATGGATGCGCCGTTCTCATGATCGCCCGGGGCAGGAAACTGCCTTACTGAAACTTGGAAAGACCCGTCATGCGGCACGCATGGCGGGTTCTTCCTTGATATGAATCCGGTCTGCCAATCAGAGGCTAACGCACCATGACTCAGTCCGAGCGGGAGACGGCGCTCAGCCGCCAGGCGGAACAGGCGGTCGATCAAGCAGAAGCGTCGATCAGCCGTCACCGGGAACTCGGACCGGCGTGGATGGCAATTCTGGTCACCGCCTCAAGCCTGTCGGTACTCGCTTCCATCTATTTCATCTTCAACCTTCATTTGATGATCGGCGTGAAGGTCTTCGGAGAGGAGACCGAATACTACTATTTCATGCTCGCCATGCTGCTGCCGCTGGTATTCCTGCTCTATCCGCCGTGGCGCGGCGTCGGGCCGATGAACCGGGTTCCCTGGTACGACCTGCTGCTTTCGCTGGTCGTGTTCACAGTGTCGATCGTGTTTGCGGTTCACGGCGAAGAAAACCTGCTGGAAGGCTGGGAATACGACGCGCCGGAATGGGCGATCTACGCTTCCTATTTCATGTGGCTGATGGTGCTGGAAGCTACCCGCAGGGCGGGCGGTATGACTATCTTCGTCATCTGCCTCGTCGTGTCGCTCTATCCGGCGCTGGCAGATCATGCGCCGGGCTTCCTCGAAGGCCAGGCTGAGTCCCTGTCGGTAACTGCCAGTTTCCACATGTTCGGCACGGAAAGCGTCATGGGCATTCCCATGCGCGCCTTCGCCTCGCTCGTGGTCGGCTTTCTCGTTTTCGGCGTGGCGCTTCAATTCACCGGCGGCGGCGCCTTCTTCCTCAATCTCGCCTTCGCCCTGCTGGGGCGCTTCCGAGGCGGACCGGCGAAAGTGGCGATCTTCTCGTCGGGCCTGATGGGCTCGATGAGCGGCTCGGTCATCACCAATGTGCTGACCACGGGCGCGCTCTCGATCCCGGCGATGAAGCGGGTGGGCTTCCGCCCGGCCTATGCGGGCGGCGTGGAGGCCTGCGCGTCCACCGGCGGCGTGCTGATGCCGCCGGTGATGGGCGCCACCGCCTTCATCATGGCGACCTTCCTGGAAATCTCCTACGCCGTGATCCTGATGGCGGCGATCATCCCCTCGCTGCTCTACTATTTCAGCCTGTTCATGCAGATCGACGCCTATTCGGCGCGCTTCGGCCTCGAGGGCCTGCCGAAGTCCGAAATGCCGCAAGCGCGGCAGGTCATGCGCGACGGCTGGCATTTCATCTTCGTGCTGGCGCTGCTGATCGTCATGCTGCTGGTGATGCAGCAGGAAGCACAGGCGCCCTATTACGCCGCCGCCCTGCTGATCGTCATCAACCAGGTGCGGGCGCACGACCGCTGGGACCTGGAGCGGTGCAAGCAGTTCCTCATTGGCATCGCCAAGCTGTTCACGGAACTCGCCGGCATCCTGGCGGGCGTCGGCCTCATCATCGGCGCGTTGAT
>JAJEAZ010000348.1 GCA_022824105.1 Alphaproteobacteria bacterium | reverse complement strand
CCGTTTCGTTCGCGGGCCGAGTTCGACGGCCTGGTGGAGGACTACCGGCGCATCGACGCGATCCGGGACAGCAGCGAGATGCGCCCGGATATCCGTCCCTCCCACGCCTATCCGACGATCGAGCTCAGGAGTTGCGACATCTGCCCGCGCATGGACGAGTCGATCGCGCTCGCCGCCCTCTATGCCGCGCTGCTGCGCAGGCTGTTGCGGCAGGACGACGGGGAAGGATTGCCGCCCGAACCGCCGACCGAGATCATCGCCGAGAACTGCTGGCTGGCCCAGCGTTACGGCACGCTTGCCTTCATCGGCGATGTGGAAGGCGGCGGGCGGGTCGATATCGCGGACTGCGTCGAGGCGCTGGTGGAGGATGTTGCCGGGGACGCCCGGGCCCTCGGCTGCGAGGAGGACCTCCGCCGGATTTCGGCGATCCTCTATGACGGACCATCGGCCGACCGGCAGATCGAGCGCTACGAGCTTTGCCGGATCGAAGGCGCGGACCACCGCGAGGCGCTGTGCGCCGTGGTGGACCAGGTGCTGGAAGAGACGCGGACCGGAGCGGTCGGACGCAATTGATTGACTGGCCTGCCGGGGCCGCGCGGCGTTGCGGGCCTCAGCCGATCCCGGTGGCGCGCTCGTACAGCGCGCACGCCTTCCTGTGGGCCGCAATCGCCTCGGCGCTCTCCGACTCGTTCAGCCGCCGCTCGGGGTGGAAGTGGCCGAACCGGTCCTCGCCGCGCACCAGAAGCGCGCTCGAACAGGGCGTCGTCTGCGGCCTGACATGCGCGGGAATGTAGCTGACGCCGACGCCGATGCGCCGGTCGGTGCTGCGGTTCGGGCCGGAGCAATGCGGCGTGTGGGTATGGTGCAGGGACATGGAGCCCGCGGGGACGGGCACCGGCACGCCGTCATCGGGACCGAAGCGGCCGTGGATTCCCTTGCCGAGCCTGATGAGATGCTCGGGCCGGGGGTCCTCGACATGTGCGATCAGGCCTTCCTTGTAAGCGCCGGGAACCATGCGCATGCAGCCGGACTCGCCGTCCGCTTCGGACAGCGCGACCCAGGCCGTCACATGCTCCGCCGGCGTGAGATGGAAATAGTCGTCGTCCTGGTGCCAGACAACGTGATGGTCCGTCTGTGGCTCCTTGATATGCATGGTGAGGTGGTAAACGAGGATATCGGGGCCGATCAGGTCTTCGACCGCGTCCAGTACCTCCGGGTGATGAACGATGGAATCGGCCCAGTCGAACAACAGGTAAGTCTTCGACCGCTCCGGGAAATCCATCTTCGCGCCCTTGCGCCGTTCGAATGCCTCCAGACCGGCCCGGAATGTCCGGACTTCCGTCCTGGTCAGCACGGGCACGGGACTGACGAAGCCGTCGCCGCGATAACGCCTGATCTCTTCCGGGGTCAGTTTCTTCGGCATCGTTTGCGAAAACTCCGCCTGTTGGGGCAATGCGGAAGCCCGCGCTTGCGCAGACTGCGGTTGTAGGTCCTGGCGAGAGGCCGCGCAAGCGACCGCGGGCAGGCAGGAGCATGGCGGCCGTCAGGCGCTTGACGCCGGAACAAAAAGGCGCAGCCTTCCGGAAACCCCCTCAATCGTGGATCGGCCTTGCATGACAGGTCTGGCGGGAGAATGGATCGGCGGCGGCGGAGGCCTGCCGGTCGTTGCCGATGCCGAGGCGGCGGAGACCTGCTGGCAGCGCTGGCGGGAGGTGGCGGACGAGGCGGAAGACAACGCCCTGCGCGTCTTCATGTCGGACGCGAAGGACGATCCGGCGACCGGGCGGCTCTTGTCCTCGGTATTCGCCAACAGCCCCTATCTCAGCCACGGACTGATCTCCGATCCCGGTTTCGCGCGGCTGCTGCTCGAGGCCGGCCCGGACGCGGCCTACCGGGCGGCCTATGAAGCGGCCGCGGACCGGACAGGTTTCGCGGAGGAATCCCTCGCCGATATCATGCTCCGCCTGCGCCGGGCGAAGCGGCGCGCCGCACTCGCCATTGCGCTGGCCGACATCGCGTCCGTCTGGCCGCTGGAACAGGTGACCGGCGCGCTCTCCGGGTTCGCGGAGGCGGCGCTGGGCTCGGCATTCCGGCATTTGCTGCGGGGCCTGCACGAGGCGCGCGAACTGGAACTGCCGGACCCTGGCGATCCCGAGCGCGGGTCGGGGCTGTTCGCCCTCGGCATGGGGAAGCTCGGCGCCTCGGAACTCAACTATTCGAGCGATATCGACCTGATCCTCTTCTACGATCAGGACCGGACGCCCTATGTAGGAAGACGCGGCGTGCAGCGGGTCTTCGCGCGGCTCGCGCAGGAACTGGTGCGCATCATGGGCCATCAGACCGCGCAGGGCTATGTGTTCCGCACCGACCTCAGGCTGCGCCCCGACCCGGGCTCCACACCGCCCGCCGTCGCGGTCCGCTCCGCGGAGCATTACTACCGGACCGCCGGGCGCAACTGGGAGCGCGCGGCGATGATAAAGGCGCGCCCGGTCGCCGGCGACATTGAGGCGGGCGAGGCGTTTCTGGAGACCCTGCAGCCCTTCATATGGCGCCGCCATCTGGATTTCGCCGCGGCCCAGGACATCCGCGCGATCAAGGAGCAGATCGACGCCTCGCGCGGGGCGGGCGGGGACGGGCTGGAGGGGCACAATGTCAAGCTCGGCCGGGGCGGCATCCGCGAGATCGAGTTCTTCGTCCAGGCGCAGCAGCTCGTCTGGGGCGGACGCGATCCGGGCCTTCGCGGATGCGGCACGCTGGAGGCGCTGGAGGCGCTTGTGTCGAAAGGTCACGTCCATCCGGATGCGGCGACAGAGCTCCGGGGGGCATACGGCTTCCAGCGCGGCGTGGAGCACCGGCTGCAAATGGTGGAAGACCGGCAGACGCACAGCCTGCCCGACAGCGAAGCCGGCATGGCGGGCATCGCCGCGTTTCTGGCCTTTGCGTCCGCCGGGGCATTCCAGGACCGGCTCAACGGCCATATCGCGGCGGTGGAACGCCATTACGGGGCGCTGTTCGAGGACCCGCTGGATGCGCCGGGCGCCGAGGGCGTGGATTTCTCGCAGGAGGGCGAAGGCGAGGCGGCGCTTGCGGCCATGGGCTATGTCGATGCCGGGCGGGGCGCGGCGACGGTTCGGGCCTGGCTGGCGGGCGGCGCGCCCGTCCTGCGAAGCGCCGGGGCGCGCGACCTGCTGGCGCGGTTGCTGCCGAAGATTCTGGCGGCGCTTGCAGCGGCGCCCGACCCCGACGCGGCCCTGTCGCGCTTCGACCGGTTTCTTGCGGGGCTGCCGGCCGACAGGCGGTTGCTGTCCCTGCTGGCGGCCCGGCCCGAACTGCTGGAGATCGTGACGGACATAGCCGGTTCCGCGCCTCTGCTCGCCGCCCGGCTGACCCGGCGCCCGCTCCTGCTGGAAAGCGCGCTCAGCCGCGATTTCACGGATCTCGACCTGCCGGATGAGGAAGGCCTGGAGCCGGAAATCGCGGAGGCGGCCCGCCGGGGCCTGGTGCGGCTCTTCTATGCGCGGGAGTTCGGCCGCGCGGAAATGCAGGCGGAGCTGGAAGAGGCGGCGGGCCGCGCGGGCGATCTTCTGGACCTGCTGGAGGCCGTGCGGCGCTGGGCCAACGACCGGTCGTTCCAGATCGGGACCCATATGCTGCGCGGGCGGCTTTCGCCTGTAGAGGCCGCGCCGCCGCTGGCCGACATCGCCGATGCGTGCATCGGCTCGCTCGCGCCGGCCGTGCAGGAGGCGTTTGCGGCTGCGCACGGGCGCGTGCCGGGCGGCCGGGCCGCGGTGCTGGCCTTCGGCGATCTCGGCGGCCGCGAGATGACGGTGAACTCCGAACTCGACCTCATGCTCCTCTACGATCACGAAGGTGCGGACTCCGACGGCCCCCGGCCGCTGGACCCCGACACCTACTATGCGCGCCTCTGCCGGCGCCTGACGGCTGCGCTGACCGCCGAGACGGCCGAAGGCGGCCTCTACCGCATCGACATGCGGCCGCGCGAGACGGGAAGCAGCGGCCCGCTGGCCTGTTCGCTCCGGGCCTTCCTGGACTATCCGCACCATGACGCCGGCGCGCCGGAGCTGGCGGCGTTGCGGCGTGCGCGGGCCGTGTGGTCCGAAGGGGGACTGGGTGACCGCTTCGAGGAAGCGAGGCGGGCCGTGCTCGCCGCGCCCAGGCCGGCAGGCCCGGTGGCTGCCGGGCTTGCCGGCATGCGCGGCAGGCGGGACGGCGCCGGCCCGGATCTCTGGGCCATAGAGCACATGGCCGGCGGCCTCCGCGATGTGGCCGCCGCCGCCGACTTCCTCCGACTGGTCCATGCAGCGGACCGCCCGGACATCCTCGACGGAGATGCGCCCGCCGCTTTCGAAGCCGCGCAGGCGCTCGGGGCCATAAGCGCCGGGGCGGCGGAGGAACTCGGCGAGGCTGCGCGGCTCTGGCGCAACCTCTGGGGACTCATGCAACTGGTCGCGGACGGGGACCCGGTGGAGGAGGGGGCCGGGCCGGCTCTCGCCGGCGTGATCGGCCGGACGGGAGGCGGGCTTGTCCTCGAAGCATTGAGCGAATCGGTGCGCGACATTGCTGCCCGCGCTGCAGGACATGTCGACGCAATTCTGGGTGCGGACGCGCCGTGACGGCGGAGCCGGGTCCTCGATTCGGTGCGCCCCCAGGCTATGTTATGGGCCATGATGCTTCCGGGAGCAGTGCGACGATGCCGCGCCGCATCGGGCTCGCAATAGCGCTCTGGGCATTGCCCTTGCCGGCCGTGTCGGCCGACACGGCGACGAGCGCCGGCGACACGGCATGGGTTCTGGCGGCGAGCGCGCTGACACTGCTGATGACCCTGCCGGGGCTGGCCATGTTCTATGCGGGCCTGGTGCGCGCGCAGGCCGTTCTGTCGGTCGTGATGCAATGCTTCGCCATTGCCTGCCTCTCCAGCGTTCTCTGGCTTGCCGCGGGCTACAGCCTGGCGTTCGGGGACAGCGCGGGCGGACTCGTCGGGGGCTTCGACAAGGCCTTCTTCGCCGGCGTGGGACCGGACCCGGTCAGGGGCGCAATCCCGGAGATCGTCTTCGCCGTCTTCCAGATGGCGTTCGCGGTCATCGCGCCCGCGCTTCTGGTCGGCGCCTGGGTCGAACGCATCCGCTTTCCCGCCGTGCTGATCGTGAGCGGGGCCTGGCTGTTGCTGGTCTATGCCCCGGTCTGCCACTGGGTGCGGGGCGGCGGGTGGCTGGCGGAGCTCGGCGTCGTGGACTTCGCCGGCGGCCTTGTCGTCCATGTCTCCGCCGGCGTGTCGGCCCTCGCCATTGCAAAGGTTCTGGGAGGCCGGCGGGGTTTTCCCGGCGATGTTCATCCCCCGCACAGTCCCGGCATGACGGCCGTCGGCGCTGCGCTGCTCTGGGTCGGCTGGTTCGGGTTCAGCGGCGGCAGCGCGCTGGCGGCCGACGCCGCGGCCGGCATGGCGGTCGCCGCAACGCATATCGCGGCTGCGGCAGCCGGGATGACATGGGCCGCAATCGAATGGATCAGACACGGCAAAGCGTCGCTTGTCGGCGCGGTGACGGGCGCGATTTCGGGCCTTGCTGCCGCGGCGTCGGCATCGGGCTTCGTCGGGCCCGCGGGCGCTCTGCTGCTGGGCGCCGTCGCGGGCGTGGTGTGTTGCGCCGCCACGGATGCGGTAAGGAGATCGTGGAAAATCGACGATTCGCTGGATGTGTTCGCCGTGCACGGTATCGGCGGCGCGGCAGGGGCGTTGCTGGTTGCGGTGCTGGCGTCGAACGCGCTCGGCGGGCCGGGTCTGGGGGAAGGCGTAACGGCGGGCGGTCGAATCGGGGTGCAGGCGCTCGGCGTTGCAGCGGTCGCGGCATGGTCCCTGATTGCCACCTTCCTTATCGTCAAGGCCACCGATGCGCTGATCGGCGGCCTCAGGGTCGATGAGGAGGACGAACTGGTAGGCCTCGACCTTGCGGCCCATGGCGAGCGGGGCTACGACCTTTAGAAGCAGCCGTTTGCAATCATCAATGGCTGTATGGGGCGGCAGGATCGTGTAAGAATGCAGCAGACAGCGATGCCGGTTGCGGAAACCGGCGCTCGGGCCGCGCCGGTCGCCGGCGGACAAGGACAGGAGGCATAAGGATGGAAGTAAGGATGGAGCGGCGCGACGGTGCCCTGCTTGCAGTGCCGGAAGGCCGCATCGAC
>JAJEAZ010000462.1 GCA_022824105.1 Alphaproteobacteria bacterium | reverse complement strand
GCCGATGATGGTGGCGGTGGCCGTGCTCGTCTTCGGCGAGACGCCCTCGGTCTGGGCGCTGGCGGGCGGCGCGGTGATCTTCGCGTCCACCTTCTACATCGTCCGGCGCGAGGCTCAGCTCGCCCGCCGGCCCGAGTCCAGATAGCGCCTGCCCTCGATTTCCAGCATCTCGATACGCGCCGAATAGGCGCCGGCGCCCGTCTCGAACGCGCGGCGCTCCGGCAGGCCGGGGCGCACCAGCGGCCCGCCGGCGACCGTCGCCGCGGGCGAGATCCCGAACGCCGAGAGCACGGTCGGCGCAATGTCGATGGGGCCGACCGCCGCCTCCGCCACCGCCACCGCCGGAAAATGGGGCCCGCGCGCCGCCAGCAGGCAGGCGAGCTCCTTCGGGTGCAGCCCGCCATGGATGCCCCCATAGGCCGCCGGCGGCGAGTCGCCCGCGCCGGCGAGCGCGCCGCCGGCGAAGCCCCAGCGGTTTTCGCCGTCGTCCTGGCCGAGCGTGTAGACGAGATGCGGCGTACGCTCATGGTCGAGGCCGACGAGACCCAGCGAAAAACTCCCCGCCACATGGCCCTCGACCTCGTTCAGCCCGCGCGCTAACAGGAGGCCCGTCCAGGGCTGCTCGCGCATCCAGTCCGCCAGCCGGGCGATCCTGCCGTCGCGGCTCTGGACATTGCCGCAGGAGGAGGAGACCACGGCGTAGTCGGTGTCGGCGTCCAGTTGCGGCCCGGCCCGGAACCCGGCGGCGCGCATCTCCGCAATCACGTCGATCTTCTCGCCGATCGTCACCTGGCCGTGGTCGGAGAGCAGGATGACGTTCCAGCGCTCCCGGTCCGGTCTCGCATCGAGCGCGGCAAGCAGTTGCGCGAACTCCGCGTCCACGCAGGCGAGCGCGGCGCGGCAGGCGTCGGAGCCGATGCCGGCATAGTGCATCGCGATGTCCGGCTCGGAATACCAGATGACGGCCACATGCGGGTCGTGCTTCGGGACCATCTCCTCCAGGAGCACACGGGTCGCGTAGCGGCAGCGCTCATTGTTCGGCACCGCCTGCTCCGGCACCGGCCCGAGGCGGGCCTCTATGCCGGCATGGTCCGCTGCCGGCGTGCTGATCTGCGGCCCCTGCACCGAGAAGGTCGCCTGGTTGCGGCCCCGCGCCCGGGGATTGAGGCAGTAGGCGTTGCCGGCCGTGCCGGAGGAAACGACGATATAACGCTTGTTTGCCGCCGCCAGCCGGTCGCCCAGCGAGGGCGCGGCGACCAGCGCATCGCCGAAATGCTCGACCGCCGCCAGCAGGCCGTCCACCGGCGCGGTGTTGACGAGCGGCCCGCCGCCCGGCGCGGTGAAGCTGTTGGCGATCTGCCCGTGCCGGTTCGGCCATGCTCCGGTCGCAACGGTCGGCGTGACGACGCGGGTCTCGCTCGGGAACACCGTCCGCGCATTCGGCCACACGCAGCCCTCCGCCATGAAGCGCGCCACGGCGGGGCAGGCCTCTTCGGAGATCATGTCGGGCCGGAGCCCGTCCATCGCCACGATCAGGAAACGTGGTTCTTCGGTGGTCATTCGGGGACTCCTTGCGCCCGGACCTGTGTCCGCTTGCGCTAACCGCTCTCGGCGCCGTAGTCGATCAGGAAACGCCGGAAGGAGGGGATCGGGCAGCTATAGCGACCGTCCTCCCTGCGTTGCAGCGCGCCCCTCTGAACCAGGCGGCGAAAAAATTGTCCCGGCGTCATGCCGTCGGGAATGGGCCAGGCCGGGATGCGGCCCTGCGGACGCTGCTGACGATCCATGTCGATCCGCCATTCGATTTCCCATTCGATCCGGTCCCCATAGGCGCCCTCCTCCGGCAGAGTTGCGAAGACGGCGGCGACGAGGCGGCGCGCGCGGTCCATCTCCGGGCCGATGCGGGCGCGGTAGGCGCGCTGGCGGTAGGCCTTCTCGCGCTCCAGGACCGTCCCGGCCTCGACCCCGGCCAGCCGCCCCTCCGCGCGGACGAGTTCGGCGGCGAGCGCCCGCATGGCGTTATGCAGATGCTGCGGCCAGCCTTCGCTCAGCGCCGCAAGCCGTTCCGGCCAGTCTTGCACGGCGCCGCTGCAATCCACATGGCAGGTCCGGAACATCGTCTCGACCGCCTCGCGGGCTTCGCCGGGCGCAAGCGCGCCCAGGTTGCAGACCGCCTCGCTCTCCAACCGGGAGAGGCCGCATTCCGCAACGGCGTCCTGGGCATTGCCGAGACCGGCCAGCACCGGGACCACCGGCAGGCCCGGCAGGCCGCCGTGCAGCTTCACAAGCACATCGGTAGCGGCCTCGCGCACTGTCTGGACTTCGTCGACCGCCAGGCATACCGGGCGGACCCAGGAAGACGGCGGAAACCGGCGGCAGAGTTCGCCGAGCGACGGAGCCGGCGGCGCTGTCGCAGTCCGCCGCGATCCGCCGACCCGGCCAAGGCCCGGAATTCCGGCCTGTCCTGCAATGTCCCGCGTTTCCGTCTCGCGCCAGGACCGCTCCGCTTCGGGGTCCACAGCCCGTGCGATTCCCGCCGCCACGACCGCTTCGTCGGCAAGGTCGCCGGGGAAAACCGGGACGGCAATCGGCGCTGCGCCGCCGCGCACGGTTTCGCCTCTCGCCCAGCGCCGGGACATTTCCGAAAACAGCGCCGTCTTGCCGACGCCGGGCGCGCCCTGGAAAAGCAGCGTTGCGCCTTCCATGGCCCCGCCCCGCCTTGCAACCGCCAGCGCTTCGGCGCAAAGGCGCTCGACCGCCTCCATCTCCGGCCGCCGCCCCGCAAAGAAGGGGGAAGACCGCCGGTCGCCGAGCGCCGCGAAACGCTCCAGCGCCTCCAGGTCGGGGGTCGGTCGACCGGTCTTTCGATGCGCCATAAGGCAGCCTCCGCGAAACGACTATGTGCGGCAGCGCCTCCGGGCGTCAAGGCAGGGTGGCGTCGCAAGCGTGCGTGCTGCCGCAACCTCCAAGGCGGCTACCTCGAGTCCGAAAATACTCTCCCAATCGGTTGAACGACAGAACGGACGCTTATATATTCAACCTTGTGGTTGACCATGATCTGAACCGCATCTTTCATGCGCTCGGCGATCCGACCCGCCGCGCGATCCTCGGCCGTCTGGCCGTCGGGGAGGCGACTGTCAGCCGTCTTTCCCGGCCTTTCGACCTTTCGTTCGCCGCAGTGTCGAAACATCTCGGCGTGCTTGAACGCGCGGGCCTCGTGACGCGGGAAGCGCGGGGACGGGAACGGATTTGCCGGGTCAATCCCGCAGCGCTCGACGAAGCCCGCGCCTGGCTCGAATTCCACGAGCGCTTCTGGAACGAGCGTCTGGATGCGCTGGAAACGCTTGTCGGGACCGGCGAAGGCAGCCCGGACGAACCGCGATGACCGGCTCCAAACCGTCGGCGGGAGCCGCCGAACGCAACATCTACCTGACGCTGCGCCGCGTGATCGCCGCGCCGGTCGAGGCAGTTTACGCCGCGTGGACCGAACCGGAGCAGCTGCGCCGCTGGCTGGCGCCCGGCGGCGCCACGGTCGTGCGCGCGGTCGCCGAGGTCGAGGTCGGCGGAACATTCCTGGTGGAGATGCGGGGACCGGACGGGCGGCAATACCTCACCCGCGGCCGGTATCTGGAAGTCGTGCCGCAGATTCGGCTGGTTCATACCTGGCGCTGGGAGGGCAGCGAGGTCGAGACGCTGCTCACCGTGGAGTTTGAGCAGGCGGCGAGCGCAAGGACGCGCGTGACCCTGACACATTCCCGGTTCGCGCGGAATGAGGCCCGCGACGAGCATGTACAAGGCTGGACCGGGTGCCTCGCGAAGCTGGAGGCGTTATGGGCCAGATGAGCGGAAGCGGGCCGACAGGCCGTCCGGACTGGGTTTCGGACGAACTTTACCCCTTCGAGAGCCGGTTCCTTGCCGCGCCGCCCGACCACCGGATGCATTACATCGACGAGGGCGCGGGCGACCTCCTCGTCTTCGTGCACGGCAACCCGGCCTGGTCGTTCGAATTCCGCCATGTAATCCGGCAGCTCCGGCCGGAATTCCGCTGCGTCGCGCCCGACCATATCGGCTTCGGCCTCTCGTCGCGCAGCGCCAGGCGCGAGGACCATCATCCGGAAAGCCATGCGCACCGGTTCGCCGCCCTGCTCGACCGTCTCGACCTTCGCGGCGTCACCCTGTTCATGAACGACTGGGGCGGGCCCATCGGCCTCGACTTCGCCCGCAGGCATCCGGAGCGCGTCCGGCGCCTCGTCATCGCCAACAGCTGGTGCTGGCCGGTCGCCGAGGACTTCCATTTCAGGTCGTTCAGCTTCCTGATGTCGAGCTGGATCGGCCAGTATCTGATCCGGCATCGCAACATCTTCGTGAACAGGGTCATGCCGATGGCGGTGGGGGACCGGAGCATCCTGACGCCGGAGGTCATGGCGCATTACCGCAACGCCCAGCCAACGCCCGCCGCGCGCGCAGCCAATGCCGCGCTGCCGGGATACATCGCCGGCGCGAGCGACTGGCTGCGCTCGATCTGGGACGACCGCGCGGCCTTTGCGGACAAGCCGGCGCTTCTTCTCTGGGGCCTGAAGGACATCGCGTTCCGCAGGAAGGAGCTCGAACGCTGGACGTCCGCGCTGCCGAACCGCGAAGTGCGCGAGTTCGAGGATTGCGGGCACTTTCTGGCGGAAGAAGCGCCGGACAGGGTCGTGTCAGCGCTCCGGGCCTTTCTGGCGCGCACATAGCCCCGCCGCGAAGCAGCGCCGGGACTCATGGCTGCGGTCGTCGGCCCGGGCCTCGGTTCCACCGGCACCCGTGAAAAATATCCGTTATTTTCATTTTTTGTTCCCGGGCGGGCTTGACATTTGGCGGCATGGTGTAGAATGAAAGTAGAGAGAGGCGGCTTCCGGGGCCGCCTTTCGGCGTTTCTGCAGAAAGCGACCGGCTGGGGGCCGCGAAAAACACCCCGGCGGGAACCGACGGGCGAGGTGCGCCCTGCGTCTCGCGCGCGCAATCAGGTGCGCGAACCGCGCCGGCGCCGACACCCGCCCGCGCCCGCACGCGATACGCGCAAAACAGGGACACCCAGGTCCCGCCCTTTGCCCCGAAGGAGATGGCATGAATGGGGAGTGAACGGTCGGGCTCCCGCCGCCATGATGGGCGTTGGGAGAGGCGGATAGGTGACAGGTTGCATTCGTGCGGTAGGGCTCTCGACCCTGTGAAGGAGATTAATCCGCGCCTGTTTCC
>JAJEAZ010000650.1 GCA_022824105.1 Alphaproteobacteria bacterium | reverse complement strand
CGCCTTCTTCTACACCGGCTTCGCGGACCTGCTGCTGGAGATGGGGAAGGAGCCGGACGGCCCCCGCCTCGCCAACAGCTGCGCCGTGCTCGACGGGCGCGACGACAGGCTGTTGCAATGGGTCACGGACTCGGGCGTCGCGGCCCTCTTCGCCGACAATTATGCCGTCGAGCAGTCGCCCGCCCGGCCCATGCCGGGAGAGCGCTACGCCCACTCGCCGCTGCACCAGCACTGCCTGTTCAAGCTGGGCGTGCCGCTCGGCGAGCTCTGGCATCTGGGCGACCTCGCCCGCCGGCTCCGGGAACTCGGCCGCACGCGATTCTTCACGACCTGCCAGCCGCTCCGCCTGCCGGGCGCGGTCGGCTCCCCCGCCAATCCCGTCGGCATCGTCTGACCCGCAAACCAGGAAAGCGACCGCATCCCATGGCCATCACCAAGGGCATCGACCAACTCCTTGCCGCCGCCCGCGCGAAGATCGAGGAAATCCCCGCCGCCGATGCGCTGGCCCTGCAGGACGACGACTCCGTGCAGATCGTCGATATCCGCGACGTGCGCGAGCTCGACCGCGAGGGCATGATCCCGGGCGCCCTGCACGCACCGCGCGGCATGCTGGAGTTCTGGGTCGATCCGGCGAGCCCCTATCACCGCGACGTGTTCGCCAGCGGCAAGAAGTTCGTCCTCTATTGCGCGAGCGGCTGGCGCTCGGCGCTGGCGGCGGAGACGCTCCAGGACATGGGACTCGAGCCCGTCGCCCATATCGAGGGCGGTTTCACGGCCTGGAAGGACGCCGGCGGCCCGGTCGCCGAACGGCCCCGAAAGCGGGGATAGGCGGCCCGTCCGCGGCGGCGCTTCCGGCCGGCACGCAATTTGCCTCTATCCGGAGTCAGGTTGTGCTCTGCTGGAGTTCGGAAGCTGCAATGACTAAAATTTCATCAAAGTCTGTCCTCTGGACAGCATCGACGCTCGCAATTTGCGCACTGCCGCTGCCTGCATTTGCGGCAGACGGCATAAGCGGCGGCGATACCGCCTGGATCATGACGGCGACGGCGCTTGTCCTGTTCATGACCCTGCCGGGCCTGGCGCTGTTCTATGCCGGCCTCGTGCGCTCCGTGAATGTGCTCTCGGTGATGATGCAGTGCTTTGCCATCGCCGGGCTCATGTCGATCCTGTGGATCCTGTTCGGATACACGCTCGCTTTCGGCGAGGGCGGCCATCTGATCGGCGATTTCAGCCGCGTGCTCGCCTGGGGCATGGGCACGGAGGCGGCTTCCGGCACGATCCCGGAAAACGTCTTCCTCGCCTTCCAGATGACCTTCGCGGTCATCACCCCGGCGCTGATCGTCGGCGCCTTCCCGGAGCGGATGAAGTTCTCCTCGATCCTGGCTTTCTCGGTCCTCTGGCTGCTGGTCGTCTATGTGCCGGTCTGCCACTGGGTCTGGGGCGGCGGCTGGCTCGCCGACATGGGCATCAAGGATTTCGCCGGCGGCCTCGTCGTCCATGCGACGGCGGGCGTTTCGGCGCTGGTGCTGGCCTCCCTGCTCGGCCCCCGGCGGGGGTTCCCGCGCGAGCTGCGCCCGCCGCACAATCCCGGCATGACGGCGATGGGCGCGGCGATGCTCTGGGTCGGCTGGTTCGGCTTCAACGGCGGCTCGCAGCTCGCAGCTGACGGCGGCGCCGGCATGGCGATCCTCGTCACCCACCTCTCCGCCTCGACGGCGGCGGTCGTGTGGATGCTGATCGAATGGGTGAAATTCGGCCGTCCGAGCCTTGTCGGCTTCGTCACGGGCGTCATTGCGGGCCTCGCCACGATCACCCCGGCGTCGGGCTTTGTCGGCCCGACAGGCGCCCTGATAATCGGCGCAGCGGCGGGCGTGCTCTGCTTCTTCGCGGTCGGCATGGTGAAGAATGCGCTCAAGATCGACGATTCGCTGGACGTGTTCGCTGTCCACGGCGTCGGCGGCATTCTCGGCACGCTCCTGCTTGCGGTGCTCATGTCGCCGATATTCGACGGCCCCGGCTATGACGAGGGCGTCACGATGGGCGGCCAGTTGGTCACCCAGGTTATCGGCGTCGTCGCAACCGTCGTCTGGGCCGCCGTGTTGACCTTCATCGTCGTCAAGATCGTCGGCGCGCTCACCGGCGGCATCCGCACGAGCGAGGACGACGAGATCCAGGGGCTCGACCTCGTCTCGCACGGCGAGAGCGGCTACGATCTGCATTGATTCGGAAAGGAGACGTGCCATGAAGCTGGTGATGGCTGTCATAAAGCCGCACAAGCTCGACGCCGTGCGCGAGGCCTTGATGAGCGACGGCATCGAGGGCCTGACGGTCAGCGAGGTCAAGGGTTTCGGGCGGCAGAAGGGCCACACCGAAATCTATCGCGGGGCGGAATACACCGTCAGCTTCGTGCCGAAGGTGAAGATCGAGGTCGTGGTGGACGACGGAGCGGTCGAGCGCGCGCTGGAGACGGTGCGCGCAGCCGCGAACACCGGCCAGATCGGCGACGGCAAGATCTTCGTTTACGATGTGAGCCACGCCGTGCGCATCCGCACCGGCGAGAGCGGGCCGGAGGCCCTCTAGCGGGGAATATGCGTCCCTGACGCAGTCCGGGCGGCGCTGTCGGTTCGGCAGCGTCGCTTGCGCTTGCCGACCGTGACGCTTGGCGGGTAGCCTCCGCTCTCCAGGCCCGCAAACAAAGGAAGCCGCGCCCATGACGACGGTCCGAGCCATGACTTTCGGCGTGCAGACCGCGCCCTCCACCGATGTCCGCAAGTCCGACAAGGTGCTTTACGACGAGGTGATCGAGGACGTGAAGCTCGCCGAGACGCTCGGCTACGAGTCGGTCTGGATGCTGGAGCACCATTTCTCCGACTACTACCCGACGCCGAGCCCGCTTTTGTTCATGGCGCATGTCGCCGCGCTCTGCCCGGATATCGGGCTCGGCACCTCGGTGCTCGTGCTGCCCTGGTACCACCCGGTGCGCATCGCCGAAGAGATCGCGATGCTGAACTCGCTGACGCGGGGCACCCTGCATCTCGGCCTCGGCCGCGGCACGGCGAAGTCCGAATACGATGCCTACGGCGTGTCCATGCCGGAAGCGCGGGGCCGGTTCGCGGAATCGCTGGACATCATCCGCAAGGGCCTCTCCGGGCGGGAATTCACCCATGACGGGACCTACTACAAGGTGCCGCGCCCGGTCCGCCTGCGCCCGGAGCCGGTGGGCAAGCCGGTCAGGTTCTACGGCGCCATCGGCAGTCCGCAGAGCGCCGGCGTCATGGCCGGGCTGGAGCTGCCGCCGCTCTGCCTCTCCACCTTCCCGGCGCGCCTGCTGGAAAAGATCCTGGCGACCTGGGACGGGCAGGCCCCGCCGGCGGCGGACCGCACCAAGGCCATCTCGATCAAGATGCTGATCGCCGACAGCGACGACGAGGCGGTGAAGCTCGCCCGGCGCTATTTCCCGCCCTATTTCACCATACAGGCGGACCATTACGAGGCGGACGCGAACCCCTGGGAGAACATCGAGGAGTACCAGCAGTTCTCCCGCATGTTCGCAAACCTGCGCAAGATGGCGAACCCCGACGAGCTCGGCCCCTATTGCGAGATGAACCTGGTGGGCACGCCGGAAACCGCCATCGAGCGGCTTCGGGGCTACACCGCGCTCGGCTTCGACTACGCCCTCGTCTCGGCCGCCACGCCCGGCATGCCCAAGGACCTGCAACGGGAAGTCATGGCCCGCTTCGCCCGCGAAGTCGCCCCGCACTTCTCGCCGGGCTTCAGGGCGGAGGCGGCGGAGTAATACCAACGGCCCCGATTTGGGACCCATGTCTTTTTCTCGTCATGCCCGGAACAAGTCTACTGCTGTCCGGTTTAGATTTGGCGGACAGGGCGCATGGCCTGGATTCAACAGGATTTCAAAGGGTTCCGTCGGATCGGGACATGGATCAGCGCCCGGCATCCCAACCCACTCCTCGTCATGCCCGGACTTGTTCCGGGCATCCACTTCCACCGCTTCCGCTG
>JAJEAZ010000285.1 GCA_022824105.1 Alphaproteobacteria bacterium | reverse complement strand
GGCGGCAAATTTCGGGATCGTGATGTTGAAGAAGACGTTGGCGCCGCTCTCCTTCATCTTCAGGATCTGGCTGTCCACCGTCGGGTCGGTGACCTCATACGGCAGCATCGAGACCACGAGTTCGTCCGCCTTGTCGCCGAGACCGCGCAGGAAGCCGTCGCGATAGTCCTTCCCGTAATCGTCGTTCTGGAACAGGATCGCGATCTTCGGGTCCTCGACGTTTTCGAGCACGTATTTCGCGTAGATCTCGCCCTCGACGTCGTAGGTCGGCTGGAAGCCCATGGTCCAGGGATACTTGTCCGGCTGGCCCCACTTGCTGGCGCCCGTCGCTACGAACAGGTGCGGCACCTTCTTCGCGTTCACATAGCGGTGGATGGCGGAGTTGGTCGGCGTGCCGAGCGTCTGGAAGAGGAGGGCCACCTGCTCCTGCTCGACCAGCTTGCGGACCTGCTCGACCGTGCGCGGCGGGCTGTAGCCGTCGTCAAGCGAGATGAAGTCGACCTGGCGGCCCTGTATGCCGCCCATCTCGTTCACCATCTTGAAATAGGCGGCGATGGTCTTGCCGATGGTGCTGTAGACCGAGGCCGGGCCCGAATAGGGGTTGGTGTTGCCGATCTTGATCGTGGTGTCGGTGATGCCGGTCATGTCGGCCGCCTGCGCCGTCCCGGCGAGCAGCGCCGTTGCCGCAGCGGCGGCAAGCAGTTTCCTGAAGTGCATGGGTCAATACCTCCCTTTGGGTTGATGTCCCGGTTCTATCCGCCGAGGCCGGCCGATTTGCGTTTCCACCACGCGAGCGCCCGTTCCACCGCGCCCCAGACCCCGAACGGCACGAAATATATCGCCAGGATCAGGAAGATGCCGAAGATCGCCCAGGGCGGCGGCACGAACGGATAGGCGCGGCTGATGTCCTGGGCGAAGTTGGGCACGAAGACCAGGAACAGCCCGCCGAAGATCACGCCCGGAATCGACACGATGCCGCCGACCACGGACCCGACCAGAAGGTTGACCGCGAGGAAGAAGTTGAAGGCGTCGGGCGCCACGAACTCGGTGACGAAGACGCTGAGCGCGCCGGCAATGCCGGTGTACATGGCGCTGATGCCGAAGACCGTCGTCTTGTAGAGCGCCGTGTTGATGCCCATGGTGCTGGCCGCGATCGGATTGTCGCGGATCGCCATGATCGCCCGGCCCGACCGGCTGCGCAGCAGGCACCAGGCGACGGCCATCAGCAGCACCATGATCGCCAGCGTGACATAGTAGAGCGACTGGTCCGCGCTCAGGCCCTCGATCAGCGGCTCGGGCTTCGGCACGAACAGGCCCTGCACCCCGCCCGTCCAGTGCTCGAAGGCGTCGAACTTGAGCAGCTGCGGCGTCGCCACGGCGAAGGCGAAGGTGGCGAGCGCGAGATACAACCCCTCCAGCCGGAGCGCCGGCAGGCCGAACAGGAAGCCGACCGCAAACGCCACCAGCGCCGCCACCGGCAGGGTGGCGTAGTGGTTCCACTCGAAATGGTAGAGCAGGATCGCCGCCGTGTAGGCCCCGACGGCGTAGAACGCGCTGTGGCCGATGGAGAACTGGCCGTTGTAGCCGGTCAGGATGTTCAGGCCGAGCAGCGCGATGCCGTAGGCCATCGCCTGGGTGAACTGGAAGCTGGTGAAGTCCGAGACCAGATGCGGCACGACCGCGGCAACGACAATGGCGATGCCGAAGCCGGCCAGCAGTTGAGGCGTGATGGGGTTGGGACGGTCCACGGCGATCAAACCCTGCGCACCACGACGCGGCCGAACAGGCCGGCCGGCTTGAAGACGAGCACGCCGACGATGAGGATCAGCGCGAAGGTGAGCTTCAGCTCGGAGCCGCCCGGCACATATTGCCCGACCCAGTTCTCCAGCACGCCGACCACGAGCCCGCCCAGCACCGCGCCGCCGGGGCTGGAGACGCCGCCCAGCAGAGCCCCCGCGAAGCCGTAGAGCAGCACGCCCGCCATCATGTTCGGCTCCAGATAGACGATGGGCGCGACCAGGATGCCGCCGACGGCGCCGATGGACGCCGCCAGCCCCCAGCCGAGCGCCAGCATCCAGCCGACCGAAATGCCGACCAGCCGCGCGGAGTCCGGATTGGCGGCGGCGGCGCGCATGGCGAGCCCGACGCGCGTGAAGCGGAAGAAGGCGAAGACCAGCGCCAGCACGCCGAGCGTGAGCGCGATGACGCCCAGATGGTGCGGGCCGATCAGCGTGGACTTGAAGCCGAGGTCCTCGGGGAAGAGGCTCGGGAAGGGCTTGATGGTGAATTCCCAGATCCAGCCCGCCACGGCGTTGAAGATCACCAGCAGGCCGATGAACACGATGATCTGGTTGAGCACCGGGGCGTTCTCGACCGGCTTGACGATCACCCGCTCGATGATGACGCCCGCCAGGAAGGAAATGCCGACCGCGAGCAGGAAGGCCAGCCAGACGGGCGCGCCGAGCCCGACCAGCGTCCAGGCGACATAGGTGGAGAACATCGCCATCTCGCCCTGGGCGAAATTGAAGTGGTCGGTGGCCTGGTAGATCATCACCACGGCCAGCGCGACGCAGGAATAGATCGACCCGATGGCGAGGCCGGCGAGCGTCAGTTGCAGGAAAAGGTCCATCTTCTGGCGTGCGCTTTCAGTAGCCGAGATAGCTGCGGCGGACGTCTTCGTCGTCGCGCAGCAGGCTGGACTCGCCGCCCATCACCACCCTGCCCGTCTCCAGCAGGTAGGCGTGGTCGGCCAGTTCGAGCGCGATGCCCGCATTCTGCTCCACCAGCAGCATGGAGGTGCCCTCGCGCTCCCGGATGCGGGCCATGATCTGGTAGATCTCCCGCACGATCAGCGGCGCGAGGCCGAAGGACGGCTCGTCGAGCAGCATGAGCTTCGGGCGCAGCATCAGCGCGCGGCCGATGGCGAGCATCTGCTGCTCTCCGCCGGAGAGCGTGCCGGCCTGCTGGCGGCGGCGCTCGCCGAGCCTCGGAAAATAGCCGAACACGCTCTCCATGTCCGCGGCGATGTCGGCCTTGTTCTTGCGGGTGTAGGCGCCGAGCTGGAGGTTTTCCTCGACCGACTGGCGCACGAAGGTGCCCCGGCCTTCCGGCACATGCGCGATGCCGAGCCCGACGACGCGCTCGGTGGACAGTCCCGACAGGTCATGTCCGTCGAATACGACCTCGCCCTCGGTCCTCACCATCCGGCAGATGGCGCGGAGCGTGGTCGTCTTGCCGGCGCCGTTCGCGCCGAGGATGGCCGTGATCGAGCCCTCGTCGAGCACGAAATCGACCCCGAACAGCGCCTGGGTCTGGCGGTAATAGGCTTCCAGCCCCCGGACCTCCAGGAACGCCATCAGTGCGCCGTCCCGAGATAGGCTTCGATGACCTTGGGGTCGCGCTGCACCTCTTCCGGCGTGCCGTCGGCGATCTTGCGGCCGAAATCGATGG
>JAJEAZ010000334.1 GCA_022824105.1 Alphaproteobacteria bacterium | reverse complement strand
AGTGACAGTCCGGGACGGCTTTCTTTCCCAGGCAGCCCTTTTCCGGCAGCGCGCCCGGTCCGTGCGGGATGCCGTCCTCCGGGCTTTCGGCCCGGATCGTCGGCTTTCGCTTGCCTTTCGTTCCTTTCGGCCGAAAGTGGCCCGCCGACGATTTGAGACAGGAAAGGTCGGCCCGCGCGACTCGCCCTCGCCGGGCCGCGGACGACCAGTTCAACTGAGATTTGAGACAGATCTGACCGCCGAGGGCTACGTTAGCCGCCGGGAGTGGAGGAACGCAAGCCGTCCGCCCTGCCTGAAGTCCGGTTCCGGGCGCGCCTGCGGGATGGCCCGGCACGGGACCTACGAGCGGAAGACGCCGGTCGTGATGCCCGTCGCCCGCTTCTACTGCGGCGGCTGCCGGACGACGTTCAGCCTTCTTCCGGACTTCGCCGCGGCCCGCCGTCCGGGCTCGCTGCAGGAGATCGAGGACGGCATGGCCGTTCTCGCCGGATCCCGGGGTCCGTGGGCGGCGGCCCGGCAGCTGTTCCCCGAGCGCGACGAGATGTCGAACGCGATCCGCGGGCTGCGCCGCGCGTTCGCGGCGGTGTCGGCCTTCCTGGCGATCGTGGCCACGATGCGTCCCGACCTGTTCCGGGGATGCCCGTCGGAGCTGGGGGCGATGCGCGCCGCGCTGGGGACGGAGACGCTGCTCGTCGACCTGCGCCGGGAGATGGCGGCGCACCTGGCGTTCCTGCCGCCTCCGGTCGGATTCAAGCCGCCGTGGACGGGCGGGAAATTCCCGACGGGGCCGCCCAACAGGGAGTGAACCCTGTTGCGGGCGCGCCGGCGGCGGCAGACCGGGCCGGCGGGCGCACCGACGCCCGGAACAATGGAGGAAATGATCATGAAGGACACGACCGACGACCACCGGAAGGAGGTCGCGCTGTTCCGCTACGGCCTGATCTCGGAGGCCCTGCACCTTCCGCCGGACGAGGCGGCGCGGCATCTGAAGCGGCAGTCGGAACGGGATCTGGCGATTCCGGGCTCGGCCCGGCGCACGGTCGCGGTGACGACGATGCAGGCCTGGGTCCGCGCGTACCGCAAGTCGGGCTTCGACGGCCTGATGCCGCAGCGCCGCAAGGACCGAGGCTCGTTCCGCAACATGCCGGGCGACGTCATCGAGGGCCTGCTCGCGGTCCGCCGGGAGAACATGGACCTCAGCGTCCGGCAGGTCGTCGCGCGAGCCCGGGCCACGGGCGCCGTGCCCGAGGACGCCGTCATCGCCGCCTCGACGGTGCACCGGCTGTTCGTCCGGGAGGGGGTGATGGAGCGCCGCAAGGACGCGCCGTCCGAGGACCTGCGCCGCTTCGCCGCCGAGGCGGCCGGCCAGCTCTGGCAGTCGGACGTCATGCACGGCCCGAAGGTTCCGGACACGCGGGGCCGGAAGAGGAAGACCTACCTGATCGCCCTGCTCGACGACGCGACCCGGCTCGTCCCGTACGCGCACTTCGCGCTTGGCGAGACCGCAGCCGACTACCTGGTCGTGCTGAAGGAGGCGATCCTGCGCCGGGGCCTGCCGGAAAGGCTTTTTTGCGACAACGGCGCGAGCTTCCGCTCCCGGCAACTGAAGATGATCTGCGGCCGGCTGGGCATCTCGCTGCTCCACGCGCGGCCGTACCATGCCGCCGGAAAGGGGAAGATAGAAAGGTTCTTCAGGACGGTGCGCAGCCAGGTCCTGGCCGTGCCCGAGATGCGGGACGTCGACGGCCTGGACGCGCTCAACCGGCACTTCCGCACATGGGTCGAGGCCGAGTACAACATGCGGCCCCATCGCGGCCTGGACGGGCAGCGCGCGCCCCTCGACCAGTGGGCGCTCACCAGCGGCGCGGTCCGGCGGCCCGACCCCGGCGTCGATCTCGACGACATGTTCCTGTTCGAGGCGGTCCGGCGGGTCTCCAAGGCCCGGACCGTCAGCCTCGGCGGCCGGACCTACGAGGTCGATGCGGGCATGAACGGCGCCATGGTCACGCTCCGCCACGATCCGTCCGCCCCGCCCGGCCGCCCGGTCAAGGTGGTGCACGAGGGCCGGCCGTGAGGTTCCGGAAGCCCGGCGACGGGGAGGGCTGACCATGTACCTGTCCCACTTCGGGCTCAAGCACTACCCCTTCGAGAAGACGCTCGGCTCCGACGAGCTTCTCGACACCGAGACCCGGGCCGAGGCGCGCGCGCGCCTCGCGCATCTCGTCGAGCTGCGCGGCATCGGCCTGCTCACCGGGGAGCCGGGCGTCGGCAAGACCGCGGTCTGCAGGCAGGTGGCCGACAGCCTGCACGACGGCCTCCACCAGGTCCGCTACGTCGCGTTCTCGACCGGGAGCGTGCGCGACATCTACAACGCGATCGCGGTCGCCTTCGGCCTGGCCGAGAGCCAGTCCCGCGCCACGCTGTTCCGGGCGCTCCGCGAGGAGATCGCCCGCCTCGCCACGGAGGCCGGGAAGCTGCCCGTGCTGATCCTCGACGAGGCGCACCATCTCGGCAACGACGTCCTCGCAGAGTTCAAGATGCTCGCCAACCACCGCATGGATTCGGCGAACCGGCTGTGCCTGCTGCTGGTCGGCCTGACCGAGCTGCGCAACCGGCTCAGGATGGCGGTGCACGAGCCGCTGGCCCAGAGGATCGTCGTCAACTGCCACCTCCCCGCGCTCAGCCGCGAGGAGGTCGACGCCTACGTCGCGCACCGGATGCGCCTGGCCGGCGCCGACGTTCCGGTCTTCGAGCCGGCGGCCGTCGAGGCGCTGGCGCTGGCGTCCAACCGCGTCCCCCGGAAGATCGACAGGCTTGCCCATCACGCGCT
>JAJEAZ010000547.1 GCA_022824105.1 Alphaproteobacteria bacterium | reverse complement strand
GGAGCGCGTGACGGTGATGCACGGCTTCGAGGCGCATATGAAGGGGCTCTCGGAGGCCCAGGAGGCCCGGCCGCGCGACCTTTCCAGCCTGCGCACCGGCCTCTTCGCCGCCGGCATGAAGAGCGCCACCCCGGTCTGCCGGCGCGGCGCGGAGACGCTGAAGCCGATGCGCGCCGTCTCCGGCTTCGGCATGACGGAGGTGTGGCTCGGCGTCACGGTCTGCTCCGTCGATGACGATCTGGAGCGCCGCACCGAGACCTCCGGCTATCCCGCCCCCGGCTACGAGACGCGGATCGTCGATCCCGAGACGGGCGCCCCCTGCCCGCCCGGCGTCGAGGGCGAGCTGCAGGTGCGCGGCTTCAGCCTGATGCTCGGCTACTACAAGAAACCCGCCGAGACCGCCGAGAGCTATACGGAGGACGGCTGGTTCCGCACCGGCGACATGGGCCTGTGGCGGGAGGACGGCTATATGCGCTTCCTCGGGCGCTACAAGGACATGCTCAAGGTGGGCGGCGAGAATGTCGATCCGATGGAGGTGGAAGGGCTTCTGCTCGACCATCCGGAAATCCGCCAGGCCGCCGTGGTCGGCGCGCCGGATGCGCGGCTGGCGGAAGTGGCCGCCGCCTATGTGGAGCGCGAGCCGGAGAGCCGCCTCGACGCCGACGCCGTGATCTCCTGGTGCCGGGGCAAGGTTGCGAGCTTCAAGATTCCGGCGCATGTGTTCTTCATCGACGAATTCCCGATGACCGCGTCGGGCAAGATCCGCAAGGTGGAACTGCGCGCCGACGCGCAGGAACGTATAAAGGCCCGCGCCGACGCGCAGGAACGTATAGAGGCGCGCGCCGACGCGCGCGGTCGGCTGGAAACCCGGGGGGACATGGCCGCATGCTGAAATCGCCGATCTGCGAACTGTTCGGCATCGAACACCCGATCCTGCTGGCGGGCATGGGCGGGGCGAGCACGCCGGAGCTTGCCGCCGCCGTCTCCAATGCGGGCGGGCTCGGCATCATGGGCGCGGCCTCGCTCGGGCCGGCGCAGTTGCGGGAGTGGATCGCGCGCTGCCGGGACCTGACCGACAGGCCATTCGGCGTCGATACCCTGCTGCCGGCCTCGGTGCGCCGGGGCGCGCAGAAGGGCTGGCCGTCGAACCGCCCGCGGCCGCAGGACCTGGTGCCGGAATACCGCGAACGCGCGCGCGCCTTCATGGCTGAGGAAGGCATTCCCGAAGCGCCGGAGGACGCGGTCTGGCCCCGGGGAGACGGGCCGCCGCTCTTCTCGAAGGAGTTCTTCGAGGCGCAGATGGAGGTGGTGATCGAGGAGGCGGTGCCGGTCTACGCCTCCGGGCTCGGCAGCCCCGCCGCCTGGCTCGACCGGCTGCGCGACAAGGGCACGAAGGTGCTGGCCGTGATCGGCACGGTGCGCCACGCGCGGCAATTGCTGCCCGTCGGGCTCGATGCGCTGGTGGCCCAGGGCCATGACGGCGGCGGGCACAACTCGCCCATCGGCACCATGGCGCTGATCCCGCAGGTGGTGGACGCCGTCGAGGGCCGGATGCCGGTGCTGGGCGCGGGCGGCATATCCGACGGGCGCGGCGTGGCGGCGGCGATGATGCTGGGCGCGGACGGCGCGTGGGTCGGCTCGGCCTTCCTCGCCTCCGCCGAGGCCGGCATCGAGCCCGGCCAGAAGCAGGCCATCGTCGAGGCGACCGAGGAAGGCACCACCGTCTCCCGCTCCGTGACCGGCAAGCCCGCGCGCATCATCCGCTCGAAATGGACCGAGCTCTGGGCGAACGACCCGGAGCGCGAGCCGCTGCCCATGCCTTACCAGGGCGCCGTTTCACGCCCCGTCATGGTCGCCGCCAACCTCGCCGGCCGCGCGGACGTGAACCCCGGCTTCGCCGGCCAGGGCATCGGCATGATCCGCGCCGTGCGCCCGGCCGCGGAGATCATGGCGGAGCTGGTCTCGGACGCCGGGGCCGTGCTCCGCGCCCGCAGCGCCGCCTTCCTGGGGGGCTGAGGGGCCGTGGAATTCGGGCTGTTCCTGGAATTCGGGGTCCGCAACGGGCGGGCGCCGGACGACATCTTCCGCGAGGGCTTCGCGCTGGCCGACCTCGCCGAGCGCCTCGGCATGCACTCGGTCTGGCTGGCGGAGTTCCACTTCATGCCGGACCGCTCGGTGCTCTCCTCGCCGATCGCCGTGGCGGCGGCGCTGGCCGCGCGCACGAAACGGCTCAGGATCGGCATGGCGGTCTATGTGCTGCCGCTCGCCCATCCGCTGCGCATCGCCGAGGAGGTGGCGACGGTGGACCAGATCAGCGGCGGGCGCTTCGACTTCGGCATCGGGCGCAGCGGCTTCATCGCGCAATATCGCGGCTACGACATCGACTATGGCGAGAGCGAGGCGCGCTTCGACGAGGCCCTGGAGGTGCTGCGCGGCGTCTTCGCGGGCGGGCGGTTCTCCTATGAGGGCCGCTATTACCGGGTGCGCGATTCTGTGCTGATGCCGCCCGTGCACCAGAAGCCACACCCGCCCATGTATATGGCCGCGACCTCGCCGGCGACCTTCGCCAAGGTGGGCGCGCTCGGCCTGCCGCTCTTCGTCGGGCTGCGCGGCGACGGGCTGGAGCCGCTCGCCGCCAATATCCGCGTCTATCGCGAGACCTGGGCGGCGGCGGGCCATCCGGGCCGGCCGACCGTGCATCTGCGCGTGCCGGTCTATGCGGGCGCAACGCCGGAGGCCGCGGTCGAGGAGGCGCGGCCCACGCTCGTCCACTATTTCGAGCGCCAGGCCCGGCTGGTGGCGAGCCAGGGCGCCAAGAAGGGCATCGGCAGGGGCGGCGCGTCGGCGACGGCGGCCCGGCTCGCCGCGCTCACCTGGGAGGACATCCGGGCGCATTATGTCGCCGTCGGGTCGGCCGCCCAGCTCGTCGAGACGCTCGGCCGCTGGCGCGAGACGCTCGACATCGATGGCATCATGGTCGAGACCAATGCCGGCAACGGGCTGAGCGAGGAACAGGCCGCCGACAGCGTGCATCGCATCGCCGAAGAGGTCATGCCCGCGCTTGGATAATGAGAGGCTTTCGCAGGATTGGTTGCGAATGAAAACGATAATTCCTCGCAAATAACGCCTTGAATTAGTTGGATTAATGCCCTTGATTTCCTGGTTTCCCGGGCAATATAATTGTTCGGGAAATCCCGGAAACGGGCTTGTACAAAGGCGATTGGAGAGAGAAATGAAGGGCGACAGGAAAGTCATCGCAATACTCAACGATGTGCTGAAGAACGAACTGACGGCCATCAACCAGTATTTCCTCCATTCGCGGATGCTGAAGAACTGGGGGATCGCAAGGCTCGCGAAGCATGAATATGAGGAATCGGTCGATGAGATGCGCCATGCGGACGAGCTCGTCGAACGCATCCTGTTCCTCGAAGGGCTGCCGAACCTCCAGGATATCGGCCGGCTCCGCATCGGCGAGACGGTGCAGGAAATCCTCGACGCCGATCTCGCGCTGGAGCACGAAGCCATCCCCGCGCTCCGCGAGGGCATCGCCCATTGCGAAGAGGTCTCCGATTATGTGACCCGCCACCTGCTGCGCGGCATCCTCGAAAGCGAGGAGGAGCATGTGGACTGGCTGGAGACGCAGGGGGAAATGATCGCCCGGATGGGGATGGAGAACTACATCCAGCTCCAGAGCAAGCCTGCCGACGACGACTGAAGAACGGGTCCGAGCGGCGGCCGGTCAGCCGGCCCGCGCGCCCGGCGGCTCGACGACAGGCGCCGCGAGGGCTCCGGGCGCGTCATGCTCCCGGTCGATCAACTCCTGGGCGGCCGGCAGGCAGCGCCCGCAGCGCGGACCGCCGCCGAGCGCCGCATAGGCCTTGTGGGCGCAGCGCAGGCCGGTACGGGCCGCCTCGCGGATTTCGGCGTCGCGATAGGCATTGCAGATGCAGACATACATGCCGCCGCCCCGATTGACTCCGGAGAGCCTGACTCACGTGAAAATGCAAGTCAATCGCAAAAATTCAGATTGTCACCGGTCAGTAGCATGCCAAAAGGCCCGCACCATAATCCGGGGACCCGGGGCAACGCCTCGTCATAATTCAGCCTCCGCGACGTCGCCAAGCTTCATCAAATGCCTTTGCAGACCTCGCTTGAGTGTGGCGTTGCCGTGGACCGGAACCGAGATGCGCACCTGCGAGCCGGCTTTTCCGTAGAAGTGGTGGCTGCCGTGAACGCGCATCAGCTTCCATCCTCTCCGTTCGAGAAGACGGCAAAACCGTCTGCCGCTGACGGCCTTCACACTGCGATCTCAAGGATCCGCCCGTTCTCCGGCGCCGGGAGGTCGTGAACATTCACC
>JAJEAZ010000417.1 GCA_022824105.1 Alphaproteobacteria bacterium | reverse complement strand
CCATCGCCAGCGGCGAGATCGGCGGCGCGTTCCTGCCGCGCCCCTTGCTGGCCCCGATGTCGGCGAGCTCGAAGAACTTGCGTCGACCGTGCGCCCAACATGGAACCTCTGTGACAGGCCCGGGCAGTCGCGTGGCCGCGTTAGAGGCGGTTGTAGCCGGCGAAACTGTCGGCCTGGAGGATGCCGGCGAAGGTCTCCAGATGCTCTTCCGGGTGCCCGTCAATACACGGGCACGGCGGGCCGCGTGGAGAACAGCCAGGTGGGCGTGTTCCTCGCCTATGCGGGCCGCTTCGGGCAGGCGCTGATCGATCGTCGCCTGTATCTGCCGCGAGACTGGACGGCGGACGGCGCGCGGCGCGCGAAGGTGAGCGTGCCGGAAGAGACCGCCTTCGCCACCAAGCCGGCGCTGGCGCGGGAGATGATCGGCGCTGCGCTCGACACCGGCATGCCCTGCGCCTTCGTTCTGGCTGACGCCGTTTATGGGTCGGACAGCCGTCAGCGGCGCATGCTGGAAGAGCGGGGACAGAGTTATGTCCTGGCAGTCCGTAGCAACCACACCCTGCGCTTCCTCACACCGGCCGGGCTGATCCAGACCGATCCCGCGACAATCGCCGACGATCTGGAAGACGGGGCCTGGGCCGCCCATGCCGCCGGCGAGGGCAGCAAGGGCCCAAGGCTCTACGACTGGGCGCGGGTCACCTTGTCCGGCTGCCGCCAAGAGGGCCGGGAACGCTGGCTGCTGATCCGCCGCTCCCGCAACGACCCGCACAAGCAGGCCTACTATCTCGCCTTCTGCCACGCCGGCACGACGCTCGCCGAACTCGCCGGGGCCGCCGGTCTGCGATGGGCCATCGAGGAATGCTTCCAGAGGGCCAAGGACGATCTTGGCCTCGATCATTGCGAGGCCCGTTCCTGGCACGGATGGCATCGCCATGTCAGCCTCGTCATGGCTGCCGCCGCCTTCCTCGCCAAACTCGCCGCAGACCTGCGCCGCACCGCATGCAGTAAACGGAACGAAACGAGTCCCGACCCGGCAATCGCCGCCTGACCCTCCTCGCCGCTCTCGTCCCCTCGGTTCCCGAAATCAAAACCCTCCTTGCCCGCTTGACCTTCAAACCCTCGCACAAGGCCTCAGATATCTTCCAGTGGTCCCTCTGGCGACGAAAACACCAAGCCGCCGCCGCCGTCTCTCACTACAAAAAACGACCACAAAGACAACTGTAGTACTAGCGCAATCTAGGAATTTCCTGCCGTCCCAGCCATACTCGATATCCGCTGGTGCAGATCTCCACGGGCCGATGGAACGGTTACCGGTCATAATGGCCAATTGTCGCCTGCCGTCGCGCATCGTCGCTGATCGATACGAGATGACGAGATGCCTCTGGAGCCGGCGGGCATACCACCGACTAACAGGACATCCATGCCCGCCGACAGACCGAAACCGGTGCCGCTCCGGCCGTCAAATGGCCAGGAACCGCGGTGAAATGAAATGTAAGCGCTTCGGGCGCCCCACCTTCCAGGAGAGCCCCTGATTTGAGATTCACCGCTTTTTCGGAAGCGGGAGGAGAGTTTCACCATGGTGGGCACTGTTGAGGTTCTCACAGAGGCGGAAGTGATCCCTGGAGTGAAGGGGTATCGTCGCTGGCCGGACGGTCTGAAGGCGCGGATTGTGGCGGAAACGCTTGAGGCGGGAGCGACGGTGCGCAGGGTGGCGGCCCGTTACGATCTTCGTCCGAACCAGCTGTCGGACTGGCGTCGCATGGCGCGCGAGGGCCGTCTGGTTTTGCCGGCCTCGGACACGGCGCCGGCCTTTGCGTCGGTGGTGGTTCGGGAAGAGGAGAGCCGTGATCTGCCGGCGGCGGGCGCCAGGCTGGAAGTGGTGCAGGGTCAGGTCACGGTCCGCCTGGACGCGGCGGTGCCGGCGGAGCGGCTGGCGGAGATCGTCTCAGCGCTGAACGCGGCGTCGTCGTGATCTTCCCTTCGAACCGCGTGCGGATCGTCGTCGCGACCAGGCCCGTGGACTTCCGCCGCCAGCATGACGGGCTTGTCGCCTATGTGAAGACCGTGCTGCGCAGGGACCCGTTCACGGGAACGGTCTTCCTGTTCCGGGCGAAGCGCAGCGACAGGCTGAAGCTCGTCTTCTATGACGGGACCGGGCTGGTAATGATCTACAAGCGCCTGGAGGAACAGGGCTTTGTGTGGCCGGCCATCCGTGACGGGGTGATGACGCTAAGCCATGCGCAGTTCGAGGCACTGTTCTCCGGACTGGACTGGCGGCGTGTGCGAGCGCTGTCGGTCCGGACCCCGACTGAGGCGGAATGACTCGGCGGCTCGGGGGGTGGCGCTTCCCGACACTGTGCTACCAAGCGGGCCATGGCTGCGCTTGCGGAGATGGACCTCGACACGCTGACGCCTGAGCAGGCGGCGGCTGCGAGGCAGGCGCTTGCGGCGCTGGAGGCGCTGAGGGCCGAGAACGAGGCGCAGTCGGATCGGATCCGCCGCCTTGAGCATCTGGTGCGCGAACTGCAGCGTGTCGTTCACGGCAAGAGGTCGGAGAAGCTGTCGGCAGACGAGCGTCAGCTGGCCTTCGAGGACCTTGAGGGCGCGTCTGCGGAGGTCGAGGCGGAGGCCGCGGCTGGCGATCCATCGCCGCCGCGCACACCGA
>JAJEAZ010000612.1 GCA_022824105.1 Alphaproteobacteria bacterium | reverse complement strand
GGTGGACGGCGCATACCCGCTCGCGGGCACTCTGCGCCTTTCCGGCGGCATGGCGCTTGCGGACGCGCTCGCGGGCGGCGGCGCCGTCGTCGAGCCGTTGTTGCTGGAGCGGCTGGGGCTCGCCGTCGGCGACCGCATAGAGGTAGGCGACGGGTCGTTCATTATCCGCGCCCTGCTGGACCGCGAGCCTGACCGCGCCGTCGGCCTGTTCTCCTTCGGGCCGCGCTTCATGGTCGACATGGAAGGGCTCCGGCGGACCGGCCTCGTACAGCCGGGAAGCCTCATCCGCTATAAATACCGCATCGCGCTGGACGAGCCCGGCCGCGCGATTGCGGAACTGCGCCGCATTGCGGAGACCTATGCGAACCGGGGCTGGCGGGTGACCGGATTCGGCTCGGCGGCCCCCGGCCTCCGGCAGACGATCCGGCGCCTCACCCTGTTCATGACGCTGGTCGGGCTGGCGGCCTCGATCATCGGCGGCATTGGCGTCGCCAATGCGGTGCGTGCGCATCTGGCCTCGCGGCGGCCCGCGATTGCAACGCTCGGCTGCCTCGGCGCGACGCCCCGGTTGATCGGGCTCACATTCGGTTTCCAGATCGCCGTCATGACGGCGCTCGCCATCCTGATCGGGTTGGTTGTGGGCGCCGCCGCCCCCTTCCTGTTCGTCGGGTTGCTGGAAACCTACCTGCCCGTCGATCCGGCGCTCGGACTCTATCCGGGTCCCCTGTTGCTGGCTGCGGCCTTCGGGGCGCTCACCTCCGCGGTCTTCGCGCTGCCGCCGCTGGCCGCCGCCGCCCGCCGCCCGCCGGTCGCGCTGTTCCGCGATGTGGAGGCAGCCGGAGGGGAACGGGCGGGTCTCGCTGCGGTCCTGGCGTCGGCCGGGCTGGCGGTGCTGCTCGCCGGACTCGCGGTCGCGACGGCGCCGGACCGGGTGCTGGCGCTCTGGTTCGTGGCTGGCACGCTTGCGGCCTACGGCATCTTCTTCGCGGCGGCCGTGGCGACGGTTCGCCTTGCGCGCCGCCTGAAGAGCGCCGGTCCGGGGGCGCTCCGCCGGGCGCTGGCGGCGCTCGCGCGGCCGGGCGGCGAGACCGGCGGCCTGTTGCTGTCGCTCGGTTTCGGCGTGACCGTGCTGGTCGCCGTCGCCTCGGTCGAGGAGGGGCTGTCCCGACAGTTGAGCAGGGAAATCCCCGCCGACGCGCCGACCCATTTCTTCATCGACATCCAACCCGGCCAGGCGGCGCGGTTCGATGCCGTTATCGCCGGAACCCCCGGTGCGGTGCTGGACCGGCGCACGCCGCATCTGCGCGCCCGCATCGCCTCGATAGACGGCGTGCCGGCGGCGGAGGCGCAGGTGCCCGAGAACGCGCGCTGGGCGATTCGCGGCGAGCGCGGCCTCACCTGGTCCGCGGAGCAGCCGGAAGGTGCGGAAATCGTCGCTGGCAGGTGGTGGCCGGCCAACTATCGGGGGCCGCCGCTTGTCTCCTTCGACGCCAATCTGGCCCATGCCTTCGGCCTTCGGCCGGGGGACCGGATCGCCTTCAACATACTGGGCCGCACTATCGAGGCGGAGATTGCCAATCTGCGCCGCATCGCCTGGCGGACGCTCAGGATGCAGTTCACGACGATTTTCGCGCCGGGAGCGCTGGAGCGCGCGCCGCAGACCTATATCGCCACCGTGCGTGCGCCGCCCGAGGCTGAGGCGGGCCTCACTGCCGCAATGGCTGCCGCGCTGCCCAATGTCTCCGCCATCCGGGTCAAGGATGCCCTGGCGGCCGTGACCGAACTGATCGGGCAAATGGGCATTGCGATCCGCCTCGTCGCCGCGGTCGGGCTGGCGGCCGGCCTCGCCGTGCTGGCCGGGGCCATCGCGGCCGGCCGGTGGCGCCGCCAGAGGGATGCGGTGGTCTTCAAGGTGCTCGGCGCGACGCGGGCCGACCTCGCCCGCAGCTATCTGCTGGAGTTCGCCATGCTCGGCGGCGTGGCGGCGCTGCTCGGTTGCCTGCTCGGCCTCGCCGCTGGCTATGTGCTGCTGGAGAGGGTTATGGACATCGCCTGGACCGCGCCCGTGGCGACGGCGGCGGCGACGGCGCTAGCCGCCATCGCAGTGACGGCGCTGTTCGGCTTCCTCGGCACATGGCGCCTGCTCGGCCAGCCCGCCGCCCCGGCCCTGAGAGAGCCGTGACGAGCGTGGCCCACCACTCTATGCGGCATCGCGGGGCTGGATGGTGTGCAGGGCCTCGGCCTCGTCCCTTTCCGCGCGTTCGAGTTCATAGCGCAGCTGCAAATTCATCCAGCTCCGGGCGTCGGTGCCGAAATACCGGGCCAGCCGCAGGGCCGTCGGGGCCGTAATGCCCCGCCGCCCGCGCACGATCTCGTTGATACGCGCCGGCGTCACGCCGATCGCTTTGGCAAGCGCCGTCGAGGACAGCGCGAACGGTTCCATGAAGTCGTGCTTCAGCACCTCGCCGGGGTGCACCGGCTCCAGTCGTGTCGTCATGCGATCTCTCCTCGCGCCGCCTCAGTGATAATCGACGATCTCGGCGTCATGGGCGTCTCCGTCCAGGAAGCGGAAGCAGAGCCTCCACCGGTCGTTGATCCGGATGCTGTGTTGGCCAGCGCGGTTGCTCCTCAATGCCTCCAGGCGATTCCCGGGCGGGACACGCAGGAATTCCAGCGTCGCTGCCGCGTCCAGTTGCGCGAGCTTGCGCCGGGCCACCCGTTCGATGGCCACGAACCGGCGCACTCGGAAACCCTTGGCGAGTCGTTCGGTCTCCTTGCAGCGGAAGCTCCGGATCATGCTCCTGAATATATATCGCATCTCGATATGCGATGAAAGAAAACAGCCGGCAACTGACGCCCTGGAACGGACAGCAAGCCCCGCCATAGGCCGCTCAAGCGGGATTGCCCCGGCCGCAGAGCGCCCGGGAAAGCTGAGACGGACGCGCCGAACATGACCTATCGTGACCCATGGCAGGGCGCGCTATGCTGGCCGGGGACATCCATGCAGACGGGGGAAAGAGCGTCATGGCCGGAATGCTGGCGGGCAAGGCGGCGCTGATTACCGGGGGCGCGAACGGCATCGGGCGCGCGACCGCGCTGCTCTTCGCCGAGGAGGGCGCGCGGGTGGCCGCGGCCGATCTCAATCTCGAAGGGGCGGAGGAGACCGCTGCCATGATCCGCGAGGCCGGCGGCGAGGCGATTGCGCTCTCCGTGGAGGTCAGCGACGCCGGACAGGTCGAGGCTATGGCGGACGCCACGGTCGAGGCGTTCGGGCGGATCGACTGCGCCTTCAACAATGCCGGCATCGCGCCCGTCAATGTCGGCAACAACGCCAAGCGGACCCATAACTGGTCGGAGGAAGGCTTCGACCGCATGATCGAGGTCAACCTCAAGGGCGTGTGGCTGTGCATGAAGAGCGAGATCGGGCGGATGCTGGAGACGGGCGGCGGGGCCATCGTCAACACCTCCTCCATTGCAGGCCTCGCCGGCCTGCCGACCTCGTCCGGCTATGTCGCCGCCAAGCACGGCGTCTCCGGGCTCACGCGCACCGCCGGCATCGAATACGCCACCGACAATATCCGTGTGAACGCCGTCTGCCCCGGCTTCATCGCCACCGACATGACCCGCGAGGTCATGTCCCGGCGCGGCAACGAGCTCATGGCCCTGGTGCCGGCCCGGCGGATGGGCGAGGCGCGGGAGATCGCCGAGATGGTCTGCTGGCTCTGCTCGGACCGGTCCGGCTTCGTCACCGGGGCCACCTACAATGTCGATGGCGGCTACATGGCGTCCTGACGGGCGGAACGGAACGGGGGAGGCAGGGACTTGGTCGGAATGCTGGCAGGCAAGGCGGCGCTGATTACCGGGGCCGGGAACGGCATCGGGCGCGCGACGGCGCTGCTCTTCGCGAACGAAGGGGCGCGGGTGGCGGCCGCCGACCTCAATCTGGAAGGCGCGGAGGAGACCGCGACCGCGATCCGCGAGGCCGGCGGCGAGGCGATTGCGCTTTCCGTCGAGGTGGTCGAGGCGGAGCAGGTCGAGGCGATGCTGGATGCGGCGGTCGAATCCTTCGGGCGGATCGACTGCGCCTTCAACAATGCGGGCATCGGTCCGGCCAATCTCGACCATTTCGGGCGCCGCACCCATGAATGGACAGAGGAAGGCTTCGACCGGATGATCGCCGTCAACCTCAAGGGCGTCTGGCTCTGCATGAAGGGCGAGATCGAGCGGATGAAGGCGGACGAGGGCGGCGGAGCCATCGTCAACACCTCCTCGGTCGCCGGCCTGCTCGGCCTGCCGGGCGGC
>JAJEAZ010000355.1 GCA_022824105.1 Alphaproteobacteria bacterium | reverse complement strand
TCATGCGTGCCTCCTTCGGGGCAAGGGGCGGGACGAGGGGCGTCCCTGTTTTGCGCGCGTTTCGCGTGCGGGCGCGGGCGGGTGTCGGCGCCGGCGCGGTTCGTGCGCCTGATTGCGCGCGCGAGACGCAGGGCGCACCTCGCCCGTCCGTTCCCGCCGGGGGTTTTTTCGCGGCCCCCAGCCGGTCGCTTTCTGCAGAAACGCCGAAAGGCGGCCCCGGAAGCCGCCTCTCTCTACTTTCATTCTACACCATACCGCCAAATGTCAAGCCCATCTGGAACAAAAAATGAAACCACCGGAGATTTTTCATGATTTGCCGGTGGAACCGAGGCCCGGCCCGACGCTTTTCCCGCCATGCCTTCTCCCTGTCATGCCCGGACTTGTTCCACGGCTGTCCGGTTCAGCCGTCGGGCGAAGCCGAGCGGGGGTTTTGGACGCGCGCAACGTCTCCTGTCCCCTCGCTTTCCACCGTGCCTGAATGCGCGCCCTCCGTCATGCCCGGACTTGTTCCGGGCATCCATGCGGCCGTGCAGCGGAAGCGGTGGAAGGGGATGCCCGGAACAAGTCCGGGCATGACGAGGAGTGGGTTGGGACGCAGGGCGCTGATCCGTGTCCCGATCCGACGGAACCCTTTGAAATCCTGTTGCATCCAGGCCATGCGCCCTGTCCGCAAAATCTGAACCGGACAGCAGTGGAACAAGTCCGGGCATGACGGAAGGGGGCGACGGCAACAGACTGTTCGAATTTCATGCCCGGTTTGTCCGAATATTCAATATCGTTTGGCTCTTGGTTCATGCGCTGTACGGCTGGTAGGATTTGCGCCCTGCAGTGCGCGACAGGCAGCAACCGGACAGGAGAAGACGGCATGGCACGGATTTTCGGACCGGCGGGGCCGGGCTATCGGACAGCCGCCCTCGCAGCAGCGCTCGGACTGGGCATCGCAACCGCGGCGGCGGACGCGCGCGCGGACGACTCCGGCTGGTATTTCGGGGTGCAGGTGCCGGTCATGTTCATCGACGACACGGAGTCCGACACGAAGGGAACGTCGCTCACAGATGTCAATGGTACCCCCACCTTCGTTCCCTACGGCGCCAAGGCCACTTCGGAATACGATGCGGGGTTCAAGTTCGCCGGCGTGGTGGGCTACGAGCTCGGCGGGGGCCTGCGGGTCGAGGGCGAGCTGTTCTTCGCGCGCGCCAAGGTGGACAAGGTGACCTACAAGGGCGTCAGTTTCGGTGGCAATCCGGTTCCCATCGAGGTGGACGTCCCGATAACAGGCAGCGCCGAGCAGTTCGGCGGCTTCGCGAGCGCCTGGTACGACTTCGAGACCGGAACCGACTGGGTCCCCTATTTCGGCGCCGGGATCGGCTTCATCCGGGTGGACCAGAGCGACCTGGAATATGACGACAACAGGCTGGCGGAGGAGACCGCGACCGCACTGGCACGGGCTCAAAATCCAACTGCGGATGCGGTAACGCTTCGCCCCGGTTACGTGCCGGCGATTTCGAGGAAAGACACCACCTTCGCCTACCATATCGGCGTCGGGCTGGGCTACCGACTCAACGAGAAGACCACCCTCCAGTTCGGTTACCGCCTGCAGACCGGCAGCGACCTGGAGTTCTCGGGCCGGGGCATGTTCGGCACCGTCAATGTGGATACCGACCTGCGGGCCCACCTGTTCGAGATCGGCTTCCGCACCCGGTTCTGAGGCGGGCGCGGGGCGGGCGGCGGCGGCCATGCCTGAGGCCCTCTCGCAGCCCGGCGGGCCGGCATGAAGCTGGAGGCCTGCATCGCGGCGGTCATGGGCCGGCGGTGGGCGGTGATCGCGGCCTCCCTGCTTGCGGTCGTGCTGCTCGCCGCGGGCGGGGCGCGGCTGGCGCAGGTCGATGTCGATGTCCGCAACCATTTCGGCGAGGACGACCCGCATATCGTCGCGCTCGACCGGCTGGAGGACACCTATGCGCTCTCGGACGCCGCGCTGGTCGTCGCAGCGCCGCAGGACGGGGCGGTCTTCACGCGCGGCGCGCTCACCGCCGTCGAGGCGCTGACCGAGCGGCTCTGGCAGACGCCCTATGTCACCCGCGTCGATTCCATCGCGAACTACTCCCACAGCGAGGGCTTCGAGGACGAGCTGGTCGTCGAGCCGCTGATCGACGAGGCCGCCTCGCTGACCGACAAGGACCTGGAGCGGATCGAGAGCATCGCGCTCGGCACGGAGGAGGTCGCCGGGCGCTTCGTTTCCCGGGACGGGCGCGTGGCCGGGCTGGTGGTCAGCGTGGCGCTGCCCGACGGCCGCGAGGCGCGGCAGGCGGCCAAGGTCGAGGTCACCGACTTCCTCCGCGACACCCTCGTGCAGTCCCGGCAGGCGCATGCGGCCATCGACTACCATGCGACCGGCGAGCTCGTCCTCAACCGCGCCATGCGCGAGGCCATCGACGACGACACCGGGGTCCTGGCGCCCATCGTGCTGGCGGTGATGCTGCTCGTCGCCATCGTGCTGTTGCGCTCGGTCTGGGGCACGGTCGCCATCGTGCTGATGCTGGCGGCGGTGCTGGCCTCCGCGGTGGGATTCGCCGGCTGGGCCGGCATGAAGCTCTACGGCGAGAGCGGCGCCGCCTTCTTCGTGCTGATGGCGGTCTCCGTCGCCCATTCCGTGCATATCATCGAGGGCATGCTGGCGGGGATGCGCGAGGGGCTGGACCGCAGGCAGGCGGCCGCCCGGTCCGTGCAGGCCAACATGCGGGCCGTGTTCCTCACCTCCCTGACCACGGCCATCGGCTTCCTCAGCCTGAATTTCGCGGACATGCCGCCCTTCCGGGTTATGGGCAACATGGTGGCGTTCGGCGCGATGCTGGCCTTCGCCTATGCGGTGACCCTGCTGCCCGCCTTCCTGTCGCTGGCGCCGATGCGCGCCCGGCCGCTGCGCCCCGGCAGGCGGGATGTCTTCGACCTGTTCGCGCGGTTCGTCGTCACCCGGCGCACGGCGCTGCTGTGGGGCTTCGGCGCCCTGATCGTCGTGCTGATCGCCGGCATCTCGCGCATCGAGCTCAGGGAGAACTGGCTGGAGCTGCTGGACGAGAGCTACGAGTTCCGGCGGTCCACGGATTTCATCAGCGAGAATTTCTCCGGCGTGGAGACCTACGAATATTCGCTCGGCGCCGGGCGGGAAGGCGGCATCACCGATGTCGGCTACCTGGAGCGGGTGGACGCCTTTGCGGCCTGGTTCCGGGCGCAGCCGGAGGTCGCGCACGTCTTCGCCGTCTCCGACATCATGAAGCGGCTGAACAGGAACCTGCACAGCGACGACCCGGCGTTCTACCGCCTGCCGGAGACCTCCGACCTCGCCGCGCAATATCTGCTGCTCTACGAATTCTCCCTGCCGGTCGGGCGCGACCTGAACAATTTGATCGACGTGGAGCGGTCGTCCACGCGCATGACGGTCGTGCTGAAGAGCCTGTCCACCGCCGAGAAGCTCGCGCTCGACGACCGCGCGCGGGCCTGGCTGCGGGACAACGCCCCCGGCATGGAAACCGGCGCGACCGGGGTCGCCGTCGTCGGCGCGCAGTCGATCCAGCGGAACATAGAAGGCATGCTGACCGGCACGGTGGTCGCCATGGGCATCGTCTCCCTGCTGCTGCTGCTCGTCTTCCGGAGCATCCGCCTCGGCGCGATCAGCCTGATCCCCAATTTCGTGCCGGCCGCCATGGCGATGGGCCTGTGGGGCTATGCGGTGGGCGAGGTCGGCGTGGCGGCGTCGGTCGTCACCGCGATCGCCTTCGGCATCATCGTGGACGACACCATCCATTTCATGACCAAATATGTGGCGGCCCGGAAGGACGGGCTGCTGCCGTCGGAGGCGGTGCAGTCCGCCTTCCGCTCGGTGGGCAGGGCGCTGCTGGCGACCACGGTCGTGTTCGCGCTCGGCTTCCTGGTGTTCGGGGCGTCCGGGCTTGTCACCAACCAGGCGCTCGGCATGCTGGTGGGCATGACGGTCGTCATCGCGCTGCTGGCGGACTTCCTGTTCCTGCCGCCCCTGCTGATGGCGCTCGACCGGACCAGGGAGACGAGCGCGCAGATCAGGGAACGGCTGCGGCGGCAGGGCGAATGAACGCCGCCGACGGCCGCCGACAGGAGGAAACGGCGATGCGCAACCCCCTCTCCCGCCCGGCGCTCATGCTGTCCGGGCTGCTGCTGGCGATGCTCGCCTGGCCGGCCGGCCTTGCGGCCGAAAGCGCGGAGGAGGCCGGGCTCAGGATCGCGGCCGAGGCCCGCGAACGGCAGAAGGGCTTCGGCAACTTCATCGCCAGCATGACCATGACGCTCCGCAACAAGCGGGGCCAGGAAAGCCACCGGGAGGTGCGCCTGAAGGTCATCGAGGTGGAGGGCGACGGCGACCGCACCATGTTCGTGTTCGACCGCCCGCGCGACGTGCGGGGAACGGCGTTCCTCGTCCATGCCCACAAGGAGGAGGCGGACGAGCAGTGGCTCTACCTGCCGGCGCTGAAGCGGGTCAAGCGCATCAGCTCCTCGAACCAGTCCGGCTCCTTCATGGGCAGCGAGTTTTCCTATGAGGACATGGGCACGGTCGAGATCGAGAAATTCACCCACCGCCATTTGCGCGACGAGGCCTGCGGCGCCCTCCAGTGCGCGGTGCTGGAGCGCGTGCCCGTCAACAAGGATTCCGGATATTCGCGCCAGCTGGTCTGGCTCGACCGCGAGGAGCTGCGCACCATGCAGATCCGGTTCTTCGACCGGCGGGACGCGCATCTCAAGACGATGGTCGTGGAAGGCTACAAGCAGTATCTCGACCGCTTCTGGCGGAGCAGCCGGATCACGATGACCAACCACCTGACGGGCAAGAGCACCCTGCTGGTCTGGTCGGACTACGAGTTCGGCGCCGACCTCGACCTCGGCGATTTCACGAGGACAGCCCTGAAACGCGCCCGGTAGCGCCTGTCGAATACCAACGGCCTCGACTTCAGACTCATGTGAAGATCACGGCCCCTCTTCGGCAAGCTCAGGGCAAGCTCTTCCGTCACCCCGGACTTGATCCGGGGTCCAGCCTTGGTCCTCGCGGCAGCCCCGGATCGCGGTCCGGGGCAGGCCCCGGCGGTCGATCCCGTTCTTCACCGGCTGCGGCGGCTTCGGGAGCCATTGATGGGCCCCGGATCAAGTCCGGGGCGACGGTTGGGGGACAAGCGGGGTCTGAGCGGCGAATGAGGTCAGGGGCGGGCATGACGGGAAGAGGGCATGACGACCCTATTCCGGTTTCCGGGCGAGGAAGAAATACATCGGGGTGAAGATGCCGAGCCGGCCGGCTTCCGCGAGGCAGGAGGCGGCGTGGTTGAGCAGGCTCGAAACCCGGGTCGTGCCGCGCGGCACGACTCGCAGCCGTTCGAGCAGCCAGAGCGAGCCGTGGGTCAGACGCCGGCCGGCGGCCGAGCTGCGCACCCGGGCGAAAGACAGGCCCGAGCCGGCCAGCGGCTGGTACCAGGGGATCCCCGGCGGGGCTTCGGCGGCCAGGTCGCGCGCCTCGACCAGCTCGAAGCCGACATTGCGCACCGCGGCGTCCACCTC
>JAJEAZ010000431.1 GCA_022824105.1 Alphaproteobacteria bacterium | reverse complement strand
GACGGGCCCTACGGCATCGGCGCGGCGCGCTGGTACATCATGCACGCGGTCGAGGCGAGCCTCCGGCGGCTCGGCACGGACTGGATCGACCTCTACCAGCTTCACCAGCCCGACCCGCTGACCCCCATCGAGGAGACGCTGCGCGCGCTCGACGACCTCATCCGGCAGGGCAAGGTGCGCTATATCGGCCATTCCAATTTCACCGCCTGGCAGACCGTTGAGGCGGAACTCACCGCCGGGATGCACGGCCTCAACGCCTTCGTCTCCGCGCAGGACGAATACAGCCTCGCCATGCGCGGCCTCGAAGACGACCGCCTGGCGATGATGGAGAAATACGATCTCGGGCTCCTGCCCTTCTTCCCGCTCGCGAGCGGCCTGCTGACCGGCAAGCATGGCGACAAGCCGCTTGCCGGCACGCGCATGGCCGATACGAGCCGCTTCACGGACCGCTACTGGACCGACGCCAATCTCGCCATGATCCGCGAGCTGACCACCTTCGCCCGTGAGCGCGGCCGGACCATGCTGGAGCTCGCCATGTCGTGGCTGGCGGCGCGCCCGCAGGTCTCCAGCGTCATCGCCGGGGCCATGTCGCCCGAGCAGATCAGGACCAACGCCACCGCCTGCGACTGGACGATAACCGCGGACGAACTGGCGGCCATCGACGAAATCTGGACCCGCACACACTCATGAACATGCCGCGTGTTGCCGGGCGGCCGTTCATGGCCCTGCCGGGGCCGACCAACATCCCGGAGCCGATCCTCCGGGCGATGGACCGCCCGACCGAGGACTTCAACAGCCCGGCCTTCGAGGCGCTGGCGGACGGCTGCTACCGCGACCTGAAGCGGGTGTTCGGGACGAACGGCGCCATTCTCTGCTGGGCGTCCTCCGGACACGGCGCCTGGGAGAGCACCATCGTCAACCTCTTCCGGGCCGGCGATACCATCGTCATTCCCGAGACCGGCGCCTTCTCGGCCTGGTGGACGGAGATGGCGGAGCTGTTCGGGGTCGAGGTGATTTCGCTTCCGGGCGACTGGCGCAGCGCCGCCGATCCGGACGCCGTCGAGGACGTGCTGCGGAAGGACACGGACGGGCGGATCAGGGCGGTCGGAATCGTCCACAGCGAGACCTCGACCGGCGTGCTGAGCGATGTGGCGGCCGTGCGCCGGGCGATGGACGCGGCCGGCCACGATGCGCTGCTGATGGTCGACACCATCTCCTCGCTCGCCTCGATGGACTACCGCATGGACGAATGGCGCGTGGATGTCACCGTCGGCGGCTCGCAGAAGGGCCTGATGCTGCCGACCGGCCTCGGCATCGTCGGCCTGAACGACCGGGCGCTCGCCATCGCCAGGGAGGGCGGCTCGCCGCGCCGCTACTGGAGCTGGCAGCGCATGCTGGACCTCGGCAGCGACCTGCCGAAATTCCCCGGCACGGCGCCGACGCAGATTTTCTCCGGCATGCGGGTGGCGCTCGACCTGCTGTTCGAGGAGGGGCTGGACAATGTGTTCGCCCGCCACCGCCGGATGGCGGACCTCGTGCGGCTAGCGGTCGAGGAATGGGGGCTGGAGCTCAACGCGCTCCGGCCCGGAGAACGCTCCGACACGGTAACCGCGGTCCGCTGGCCGGAGGGCCTCGACCCCAACGCCTTCCGCGACAGCCTGCGCGACCGTTTCAATGTCGCCATCAGCCACGGCCTGCTCGATCTCGCCGGCAAGATCGTCCGCATCGGCCATCTGGGAGATCTGAACGAGACGATGATCCTCGGCCTGCTCGGCGCCATCGAAGCCAACCTCGCGATAGACGGCGTGCCCCACACCCCGGGCGGCGCCCGAAAGGCCATCGAACAGGTGGCCGCCGACCGGGCCTGACGGATAGCGGAGGTCGCAATGGCGAAATCGTCTGGCTCTCGACAAACTCGCCGAACGCCAGCCTGTGCGGAAAGCGCGGTAAGCAGCGTCATGCAGACGAAGGCGGGCGCGGCGGCGGAGCCTGTCTTCGCTTCGCATGAGAGAGCTGTTCTTTCGGCAGCGGACTGGAAGGCTTTCCATGACGCGCTGCTCGACCCGCCGGAGCCGAACGCGATGCTGAGGAAGGCCGCCGGCCGTTATCGTGAGCGATTCGGTGGATGAGCCTCCATTCGTTATCGGACCGCGCGGCTCCGTCGATATGATCGGTTGTGCGTTTCATGCAGGAAGAGCGGTCTCGACAACCGTCTTTAGCGACATGCAAAATTAATGGACTTCTGTCTATACGTGCGCTATACGAATTCAATCGAATATGATCGAACTTCGATTTGGGGTCGGATATGGCGCAGGTCAATTTCCGAATGTCGGACGAACGCTTGGCCGTCATCGACCGAGCGGCGGCTGTCCGGGGCGTCACGCGCACCGAGTTCGTTCTCCGCGCCGGCGAAGCGGCAGCCATAGAGACGCTTAACGAGCGGCCGGCGATCATCCTCGACGAAGATGCATGGGACGCCTTCGCCGCGGCTCTCGACGCTCCTGTGGAACCCAGCCCCGCCGTTAAGGCCCGCTTCGCGCGACGGCCCCAATGGGACCGGTAGCGGCCCCGGAACCACTTGGGCCGCAGCACGACGTTTCACAATTTTCCTCAGGCGCGCCTGGCCTCGATGCCTGGCTGCACAGAATGGCGCGGCTGAACGAAGCCAAGGGCGGCGCGCGCACCTATGTCGCCTGCGACGGCAACCGCGTCACCGGCTTCTACAGTCTCGCTGCGAGCGCTGTAGAGAAGCACCGGGCGTCTTCCCGAGTGAGACGGAGCATGCCCGAGCCGATTCCGGTCATCCTGCTTGGACAACTCGCGTTGGACGAAGACTATCGGGCCCGTGGCCTCGGGTCCGATCTTATGGTCGATGCAGCGAAGCGCGCCTTCTCGGCCGCCGGGATCATCGGCGCCCGCGCCATTGTCGTGCAAGCCATCGACGACCGGGCGGCGGGCTTCTATGCGCGCTTCGGCTTTCGCCCATTCTCGGACCGGGAACCGCTCATGCTGCTATTGCGAATGTCGGAATTGGAGGCGTTGCTTCCAACCTGAGCGCCGCCGAAAAGAGAATATCGTCCGGAGTCCGCATTTATCCGACTCCAAGCCGTTCGCTGGCGATGCGCGCGCCTTCGGCCATGCTGCGGAGCTTGGCCCAGACCACGTCCTCCGGCACCCGGCCCATGCCGGCGGAGGTGTCGAAGCCGCAATCGGTCCCGGCCTGGATGCGCGCCGGATCGCCGACGGCGCGGGCGGCGCGCTCCAGCCGCTCGGCGACCGTCTCGGGATGCTCGACATAGTTGGTCGTGGTGTCGATCACGCCCGCGACCAGATACTGGTCCGGGGCCAGCGGCGAGCGGCGCAGTTCCTCGACCTCGTGCTGGTGGCGGGGATTGGCAAAGGGCAGCACCAGCCCGCCCACATCGGCCTTGAGCAGGATCGGCAGCACGTCGCGAAGCTCGACATCCAGGTCGTGCGGGCCTTCATAGTTTCCCCAGCAGACATGCAGCCGCACCCGCTCGCGCGGCACATTGGCGAGCGCGCCGTTCAGCGTCTCGATCACGAGCTCCACCCAATCCTGGAAGACGCCGAGCGGCTCATCGGCGAACAGGAAATGGCGTTCCATGGCGAGGTCGGGCGCGTCGACCTGCAACAGCCAGCCATTCCCGACCGCTGCTTCATATTCGA
Source organism: Alphaproteobacteria bacterium (assembly GCA_022824105.1). Lineage (GTDB taxonomy): Bacteria > Pseudomonadota > Alphaproteobacteria > Bin95 > Bin95 > Bin95. Next base: position 299 of record JAJEAZ010000431.1, on the reverse strand, counting down.
CCCGGAGCGCTGCCGCGACATCGGCGAGATAGGCGTCCCGGTCGGCGTAATGGCTGCTGTGCATCGCCGAAACGACGATGCCCGGCGAAGGCGCAGTCATGAAGGGCTGCGCAAAGCCGCCGCCGGCCTTTTCCAGCGCCCGGCGGAATGTTTCGCATTCGTCATCGAGCGGCGCCCGGTCCACATACCGCACTTCGCCCAGGTTCATCGGCGGCTCCATGTTGGAAACCGCTTCGGCCCGCACGCGCAGGAAGGTCTCATATTCGCGCACCAGCCCCGGATAGCGGAACACGTCCTGC
>JAJEAZ010000254.1 GCA_022824105.1 Alphaproteobacteria bacterium | reverse complement strand
TCCGCCAGGTAGCGCGGGGGCAGGGTCGAGAAGGTCGCGACCGTGAGCGGCACCCAGGTGACGCCGACGGCCACGCCCTGCATCCAGGAGACCAGCGCCACGTCCCACCAGGTGGCGTTGGCGTCGAACTGCATCATGATCCAGCCGGACGCCGCCATGATGGAGAAGCCGGCGCTCATGCCGATGCGCGGGTCGAGCCTGCCGACATACATGGCGAGGAAGAATCCCAGGATCGCGCCCACGCCCCGCGCGGCCACCAGCTGGCCCACCACCGCGTTCGGGAAGCCCGCAAGGTCCTGCAGCATCGGCGGCAGCATCACCATCGGGGTGAAATTCAGCATGCCGTATATGCCGACGATGCACAGCCCGAGCGCATAGTTCCGGTCGAGCAGCAGCTTCAGGTTCAGGAAGGGGCGCCGGGTGGTCAGGCTGTGGGCCAGGAAGATGTAGAGGCCGATGCCGGCGAGGCACGCTTCCAGCAGGATTTCGGTGGAGTCGAACCAGTCGCGGCGCTCGCCCCGGTCCATCATCAGCTGGAAGCAGACGACCGCGACGGAGAGCGCGAGGAACCCCGTCCAGTCAAGGCGCGCGCGACGGAGCCTGCCGGCGTCGGTCAGCACCAGCCACATGGCGAGCCAGCTCGCGCCCGCCACCGGCACAACCATGAAGAAGGCCCAGCGCCAGTTGTAGGCCTCGGTGAGATAGCCGCCGACGACCGGGCCGATCACCGGCCCGACGACGACGCCCATGCCGAACGCCGCCATGGCGGTGCCGTGCTGCGCGCGCGGATAGGTGTCCTGCGTGATGGCCTGGGCGAGCGGGATGATCGGCGCCCCCGCCGCGCCCTGGATGACGCGGAAGACGACAAGCGTCTCCAGCGAGGCCGCGAAACCGCAGCCGAGTGTGGCCGCGCCGAAGATCGCCATGCCCCAGAGCATGACCGCGCGGCGTCCGAAGCGGCCCGTCAGCCAGCCCGTCATCGGCGTCACGATGGCGGTTGCGACGATGTTGAAGGTCATCGCCCAGGCGATCTGGTCCTGCGTGGCGGAGAGCGAGCCCTGCATTTGGGGCAGCACGGTCGAGACGACCAGCACGGTGGTGCCGTAGAGCGTCGTCGAGAGCGTCACGGCGGCGAGGATCGACGCCCGCCTGAGCGCCGAGAGGTCCCTGCCGCCGAACGCCTCCTCCCCGTTCACGGGGCAAGGACGCGCATGAGGAAACGCCGGGCCTCGGCGCCGATGCCGGGCGCCTGGCTTTCGCGCGGGCCGGCCACATTGAGCCGGACGACATTGTGGTTGCAGAGCCAGGCCGCGGCGGCGGGCGCCTGCACCCGGCGCGAGAGGTCGGCGATGCGCAGCGGGCGGCCCATGCTCCGGGCGATGGCGGCCGTCAGCTTGGTGCCGCCGGTGAGCGGCCCCCGGCAGAGGATCAGCGTCGCGTCGCTGTCGCGGACATTGAGCCGCGTCCGGACCCGGTAGGCGGCGCTTGCGGTCTCGGTGAGGGGATAGCGTTCGGGGACCGGGCCGTCCTCGGCGCGCCGGCCGCGCGGGCACCAGCCGCCCACGGCGAGGCCCAGCGCGAGGGCGGCGTCGAGCCTGGCGCGGTCCACGCCGGTCTGCCCGCCCGAAACGATCTCCTGCACCGGATGCGTCATGGCCGCCGCGATAGCATGACGAAGCGCGCGCACAGAAGCCCGAGCGAGATGGCCGTCGAGAGGATCACCGCCTCGAACAGCCCCGTCACGCCCCGTTCCAGCCCGAACGCCAGCAGCAGCGAGAGCGGCACCATGCAGCCGATGAAGGCGAAGGCCTGGAGCGCCGTCGGCACCCAGGCGTCGGAGCAGCCGCGCAGCGCATTCAGCATCAGCGTCTGCCCGCCGTCGAAGAGGGGCATGAGCCCGGCCAGCACCAGCACCGGGACGGCGGCTGCAAGCACGGCGGCTTCCGAGGAGTAGATGGCGGCGAGCGGCCGGGCGAGCGCAGCCATGAGGGCGCCCGAGGCGGCCATGAGGCAGATCGTGACCGCAAGCCCCATCCAGCCGGCCGCGATCCAGCGCCGGCGGTCGCCGCGCCCGTAGGCATTGCCGATACGCACGCTGGTGGCGATGCCGACGCCGTTGGCGACCATGAAGATGACCGAGATCACATTCAGCACGATCGTGAAGACCGCAAGCGGGACGGTGCCGAGCCAGCCGGCGAACAGGTGGATGGCGGTGAAGGCCCCCATCTCGACGGCGATGGCGACGGCCGCGGCAAAGCCCACCACGCGCTGCACCCGCCAGCGCCGCCAGGCCCAGTCGGCGCGGGCGCGGACGCCCAGCCGCGTCCGGTCCGGCATCCACCAGGCCCAGGCGAGCAGGAACGCCGCCAGCGTCCAGCGTATGCCGGTGGTAGCCCAGGCCGAGCCCTCCGCGCCCAGCTCGGGCAGGCCGAACAGGCCGTGGACCAGCAGGAGGTCGGCCGGGACGTTCACCAGGTTGGCGACGATGATCGCCCAGGCGGCCGGGCGCGGGCGCCGCACGCCTTCCAGGAAGAAGGCGGTGGCGAAATAGAGGAAGGCGGCCGGGTAGCCGAGCGCCAGGATGAAGAAGACACGGCCCGCGCCCGCCGCCACGTCTTCGCTCTGCCCGGTGAGCAGCAGCACCTCCCGCCCGAACAGCCCGAGCAACAGGCCGACGCCGCCGAAGGCGAGCGCAATCGGCACCGCGCGCCGCCAGGCCGCCCCGCTTTCTGCCTCCGCGCCGCGCCCCATGGCCTGCGCCGCCGCGACCGTCGTGCCGGTGAGCAGCCCCATGACGGTCAGCAGCAGCGGCAGATAGACCGCGACGCCGAGCGAGAGATAGCCGAGCTCGGCCGAGGAGTAGCGGCCGACGATTATCGTGTCGGCCACCGTCATCGCCAGCACGCCGGCCCGGCTCACCACGACGGGCAGGGCGAGCCGGTAGAGGTCGGCCAGATGGCCGAGGACGAGGCGGCGGCGCAGGCGCATGGGCGGCAATCGGCCTTTCTGTTAGCGTCGCGGGCGGCGGCGGGAGGCGGGGCCCATGCGGATTGCGGTCGGCGGATTTCACCACGAGACCAATACCTTTGCGCCGACAAAGGCAAGCTTCGAGATGTTCCGCCGCGCCGACGGCTGGCCGGGGCTCTGCCGGGGCGGGGCCGTGCTTGCCGATACCGCCGGCATAAACCTGCCGATAGCGGGCTTCCTGGAGGCGGCGCGCGCGTCAGGCCGCGACTTCGCGCCGCTGGTCTGGGCGAATGCCAGCCCCTCGGCGGAAGTCGAGGAAGAGGCCTTCGAGCGCATAGCCGGCATGATGGTGGACGACCTCCGGGACGCCGGGCCGGTGGACGCCGTCTATCTGGACCTCCACGGCGCGATGGTGGCCGAGCATCTGGAGGACGGCGAGGGCGAGCTGCTGCGCCGCGTGCGCGCCGTCATCGGCCCGGACGTGCCGCTCGTGGCGAGCCTCGACCTGCATGCCAATGTCTCGCCGCTGATGGCGGACCGGGCGGATGCGCTGGTCGTGTTCCGCACCTATCCGCATGTCGATATGGGCGAGACCGGCGCGCGCACGGCCCGCCTGCTGGAGCGCATCCTCGCCGAGGGGCGGCCGGCCAAGGGGTTCCGGCAGGTCCCCTTCCTCATCCCGCTCACCGCGCAATGCACGCTGGTCGAGCCGGCGGCGGGCCTCTATGCGGGACTCGCGGAGCGGGAGCGGGGCGCCGTCCGCTCCATGTCGCTCGCGGGCGGCTTCCCGCTCGCCGACACGCCGGATTGCGGCCCGGCCGCGCTCGCCTATGCCGGCGACGAGCGGAGCGCGGCGGCCGCGGCCGAGGCGCTGGCGGAGGCGGTGCTGGCGGCGCGCGGGCGGTTCGACGCCGCCTTCCTCTCGCCCGAGGAAGCGGTGGCGCGCGCCGACCGTGCGGGACGGCCCGGCCGCCCCGTGGTCATTGCGGACAGCTGCGACAATCCGGGCGGGGGCGGCGACGGCGACACGACGGGCCTCTTGCGCGCGCTCGCAGCCGCGCGGCCGGAAGGCGCGGTGCTGGGCCTGCTGATCGACGGGCAGGCGGCGGCGGCGGCGCATGAGGCGGGCGAAGGCGGGCGGCTGGCGCTCGCGCTCGGCGGGCGTTCGGGCGTTCCGGGCGACGCGCCCTTCGAGACGGATGCGGTCGTGCGCAAGCTCGGCGACGGGAGCTTCACCTGCACCGGCCCCTTCTACGGCGGCAACCGGATGCAGCTCGGGCCGATGGCGCTGCTGGAGCTTCCCGGCGGCGTGCAGGTGGCGGTGGCGAGCCGCAAGGTGCAGGCGGCCGACCGGGAGATGTTCCGCCATCTGGGCGTGGAGCCGGCGGACTGCCGCATCCTCGCGCTCAAGAGCTCGGTGCATTTCCGCGCCGATTTCGGGCCCATTGCCGGCGAGGTGCTGATCGCCGCCGCGCCCGGCCCCGTGGCGGCCGACCCGGGCGCGCTCGCCTTTACCCGGCTGCGCCCCGGCGTGGCGCAGCGGCCCTGAAAAAGGGCAGCAGCGCGATCCCGGCCGCGAAGCCGCCGATATGCGCCCAGTAGGCGACCTTCGCGTCCTCGCCGAAGGTCGAAAGGCCGAAGAAGAACTGCACCGCGAACCATCCCGCCACCAGCAGCCAGGCCGGCAGGCGCAGCGGCACGACGAAGAACAGCACCAGGATGCGCGCGCGCGGGCTCAGCACAAGATAGGCCCCCAATATGCCCGATATGGCCCCGCTCGCACCGATCAGCGGCACGGCCGAGGAGGGGTCCGTCAGCCCGTGGGCGAGCGCGGCGAGCACGCCGCAAAGCAGGAAGAACAGGGCGAAGCGCAGATGGCCCATCGCGTCCTCGACATTGTCGCCGAAGATGTAGAGGAAGGCCATGTTGCCGAGCAGGTGCGCGAAGTCCCCGTGCAGGAACTGCGTCGTCACCAGCGAGAACGACGCCGGCAGGATGGCGAGGTCGGGGCGCAATTGCAGCTCGCCCAGCAGCCGCCCCGGCACGAAGCCGAGCGCCAGCAGCCTGCGGTATTCCAGCGGCTCCGGCAGGCTCGACTGCCAGATGAACGCGACGACGCAGAGCAGGATCGCGCCCCAGGTGACGTACGGCGTCTCGATGCGCGTGCGCTCATTGTCGTCATGGATCGGCATGAACGGCATGGGCGCCAGAGTAGCAGCTTGCCGCGATGTTCCGGAGCGATGCGGCCCGGTTCAAGGGGATTCGGCGCTATCCCCGGCTCACCGTCACATGCGCGTCCTTGCGGCGGTCCAGGCCGGGCAGAAGGTCGGTGCCGAGTCCCGGGCCTTCAGGGGGCAGGATCCAGCCGTTCTCGACCGCCGGGACATGCGTCACGAGTTCCCGGTACCAGCCGTCGTAGAAGGCGCGCACCGATTCCTGCACGAGCGCGTTCGGCACGCTGAGGGAGAGATGCACGCAGGCCATGAA
>JAJEAZ010000338.1 GCA_022824105.1 Alphaproteobacteria bacterium | reverse complement strand
CGGCCTCCAGGTCGCGGATTTCCGTCTTCACGACCTTGCCGTAATTGTTCTTCGGCAGCGCCTCGACGAAGCGGTAGGCCTTGGGGCGCTTGAAGCGGGCCAGATGGTCCAGGCAATGGCGGTCGAGCGCGTCCGGGTCCGGCCGGCCGCCGGCGGCAACGACATAGGCGATGACATTCTCGCCCCATTCCGGGTCGGGCCGGCCGATCACCGCGACCTCGCTCACGCCCGAATGGGTCAGCAGCACTTCCTCGATCTCGCGCGGATAGATGTTGGTGCCGCCCGAGATGATCATGTCCTTCGAGCGGTCCTTGAGCGTGACATAGCCCTCTTCGTCCATGATGCCGAGGTCGCCCGTGTGCAGCCAGCCGCCCCTGAGCGCTGTTTCCGTCGCTTCGGGGTTGTTCCAGTAGCCGTTCATCACGACCTCGCCGCGCACCTGGATCTCGCCGATCTCGCCCGGCGGCAGCGCGCGTTCGCCGGTATCGGCAACCCGGACCTCGACATTGGAGAAGGCCCGCCCCGTCGACGCCAGCCGCTCCTCGTAGCGGGGATGGTCCACATCCGCGATCTCCTCGCGCCTGAGGCTCGTGATCGTCATCGGGCACTCGCCCTGGCCGTAGATCTGGATGAGCTTCGGCCCCCAGAGTTCGAAGGCGCGCTTGGCGTCCGCCACATACATCGGCCCGCCGCCATAGATGATCGAGCGCAGGTTCGCGACATCGGCGCTTTCGGCCGCCGGGTGGTCGATCAGGCGCTTCACCATGGTCGGCGCGGCGAAGAAGCTGCTGCCCCTGTAGTGGCGGATCAGCTCGAAAATCTCCTCCGGGTCGAACCCGCCATGCGGTATCACCTGCGGGCTGGCGCGGACGACATAGGGAATGCTGTAGCAGCCGGAGGCGTGGCTGAGCGGCGCGGGATGCAGGACCGCATCGCCCTCGGCAATGTCGTCCACATCGGAGAAATAGCCGAGCGTGCAGTGCATGAGGTTGCGGTGCGAGAGCGTCGCGCCCTTCGGCCGGCCGGTCGTGCCGCTGGTGTAGAACAGCCAGGCATTGTCGGTCGGCGCGACATCGGCAAGCCCGATCCGCTCCCCGTCGTAGAGCGTGCGGAACTCCGCCTCGCCCGCCACGAGCATGCGCTCCACCTCGGGCAGACCGTCGCAGACAGGGGCGAGAGCGTCCGCGAGGTCCGGCGTCACGGCGACGAGCCGCGCGCCCGAATTGTCGAAAATCCAGGCGAACTCGTTCGGGTGCAGGCGAGCATTGACCGGCACGGCGCAGAGGCCCGCATGCCAGATGCCGTAGAGCAATTCGATGAATTCGGGGCAGTTCTTCATCGCGATCGCTACACGGTCGCCCGGCTTGAGGCCGGCGGCGTGAAGCGAACCGGCGATGGCGGCGGCGCGGTCCGCGAGCGTGCGGTAGTCGGAATGGGGTTCGAGCCCCCGCGCCAGCGCGAGGCTGTCCGGCCGGGCACGGGCGGCGCGGATCAACAGGGCGGCCAGATTCATGCGGGGCCTCCGGCAGGTTTCCGCCGCCAGTCAAGCAAGCCTCGCCCCTCCGCCGCAAGCCCCGGCATTCGTCGGGCGCCCTCAGCCGATACCGAAGCGCAGCAGCCGGCCCTCGGCGAGCACGGCGGCGGGGCGGGGAACGGGGCCGGCGGGGTCGACGAGCAGGATATCCGCCCGCGCGCCCTCGGCCAGCGTGCCCCGGTCGGCGAGGCCCGCCGCGCGCGCCGGGTTGGCGGAGACCAGCGGCCAGGCCTGCTCCAGCCCGAGGATGCCCTCTTCGGCCAGGCGGAACGGCGCCAGCAGCATGGCGGGGTAGTAATAGTCCGACGCCAGCACCGTGCAGAGGCCCTCGCGGACCATGTCGGCGGCTCCGGGACAGCCGGCGTGGCTGCCGCCCCGCAGCACGTTGGGCGCGCCGAACACGACCGCCTCTCCTGCCGCAGCCGCCTCGCGCGCCACCGGCACGATCTCCGGGAACTCCGAGATCAGCGCCCCCAGGCTGCGGTAGAGGCTGCGGTCTTCCAGCGTCTCCTCGTCATGGGCGAGCCGGACGACGCCCGCCGCTTCCGCCGACGCCGCGATCCGCCGCATGGCCGCCGGCACTTCGGGCGCTCGCTTCCGCACGTCCTCCAGAAGGTTGAGAAAGGCGTCGTGCGCGAGTCCGGCGCGCTCGGCATATTTCCCGATTTTCTCAGCGTCGCGGCACTGTTCGTAGATCTCCTCGAAATGGTCGTTGAAGGCGAGCAGATCGACTTTCCCCGCCGCCATCCAGGCGCAGAGCTCGTCCACGGCGCCCAGATTGTATGTCTCGATGCGCAGATGCAGGCGGGTGTCCACGACCAGCTGGCCCTCCAGCGCCTCCAGCGCCGCCATCAGCGCAACCAGCGTGCTGCGCCCCCGCAGCCCCGGCTCCCACGACCAGGTGACGGCGTGGTACGCCGTGGTGATGCCGTTGGCGGCCATCTGCCGGTCGGTGTCCAGCAGCGCCACATCGAGCGGAAAATGCACGCCCGGACGCGGCATGATCTGGCGTTCGAAGGCGTCGCCGTGGATGTCCACCATGCCCGGCAGGACCAGAAGCCCGGACGCATCCAGGACTTCCCCGGCGCGTGCCGTGTCCACGATGCGCCCGTCGGCGACGGCGAGGTCGCGCCGCTCGAAGCCGCCATCCGGCGACAGGACCTGCCCTCCGGAGATCGTCAGCAAGCGCCTGCAGCCTCCCTGAACCGCGCGAGGGCCTGGATGCGTTCGTCCACCGACTCGACCCGGTAGAGCGGGTAGAGCGTCAGCAGGCTTGCGCCGAGCGCCCGCCAGCCCTCGGCGGCGGCCGCCCATTTCTGGACGTCGGGCGAGGAGGCGCGCAGCCAGGCGTCGATGCCGAAGGAGGCCGGATCGCGCCCTTCCGCCTCCAGCAGGCCGTGCAGCGTCTCGACCAGCCGCTTGCCGCTGTCGTCGGCGCGCGCGATGGGGATCCAGCCGTCGCCCATCTTCGCCGCACGGCGCAGCACTGCCGGATGGGTACCGCCGAACCAGACCGGGATCGGGCGCTGGACCGGCAACGGGTTGAGCCCGGCTTCCGAGAAGCCGTGCCAGCGGCCTTCGGTCGTCACCAGCTCCTCGGTCCAGAGCCGGCGCATCAGCGCCACCTGCTCCGCCTGCCGGGCGCCGCGCGTCTCCCAGTCCTCGTTCAGCGCCTCGTATTCGACGAAGTTCCAGCCCGTGCCGATACCGAGACGGAGCCGGCCGCCGGAGAGGATATCCACCTCCGCCGCCTGCTTGGCGACCAGCGCCGTCTGGCGTTGCGGCAGGATCAGCACGCCCGAGGCGAGCCCGATGCGCTTGGTGCAGGCCGCAATGAAGCCCATCGTGACGAAGGTCTCGTGGAACTGGTCCAGGTGGGTGTAGGGCGGGTTCCAGCCCTCGTGCGGCGCCGGGTCCGCGCCCAGCACATGGTCCGGCACGGTGATCCAGTCATAGCCCAGCTCTTCCGCAGCCTGCGCCCAGTCGCGGACGGCAGCGAAGTCGGAGCCGAAATCCCTGGTGGGGAAAAAGGCGCAAAGCCCGGTCATGCGCACGGTCCTGTCATTTCGGAGCCGGCAGTATAGAGCGGATGCGGCGCGCCCGCTCCCGCCTCGC
>JAJEAZ010000672.1 GCA_022824105.1 Alphaproteobacteria bacterium | reverse complement strand
ATGATCCTCTGCGCCGCGGGCTTCCTGTTCGTGGCGAGCCGCATGCACGGCGTCATGGAGTGGATCGCCTGGATCGGGTTCCTCGGCTGCACGGCTTTCGTCTACTGGCTGATCGCGCACCACACGCGCGAGCCGGGCGGCGGGCGCTGAGGCGGCGGCAAGCGCTTCGCTAACCGGCGCGGCGGGCGCCCAGGCCGTCTATGATCGGGCAATCGGGCCGGTCGTCGCCGCGGCAGGCATCGACGAGATGCGCGAGTTCATCGTGCAGCGATTGCAGCTCCTTCTGCTTCAGGGCGATTTCGTCCAGCCGCCTCGTTGCGATGCGCTTCACGTCCGCGCTGGAGCGCTGCCTGTCTTCGTAGAGGCCCAGCAACTCCCTGCATTCGGCTATCGAAAACCCGAATTCCCTGGCCCGGCGCACGAATACGAGCTTGCGCACCGAGGCCCCGTCATAGCTCCGGTAGCCGGACTCCGACCGCGCGGGGGCCGGCACCAGCCCGATATCGGCATAGTAGCGCACCGTCTTGGCGGGCAGTCCGGCGGCTTTCGAGGCGGCGGAGATATTCATGGGCTTCGGCGCTTGACCTTCCAGTAACTGGAAACACTATGTTGCCGGTGAAGACGGGGCAAGAGGCATCGCCATGGTCGCCATAGCCGCAAGGGTCGCCATCGACTGGCACTGCCGCCACACATGGCGGCGGGCGTCGAAGAACACGGCCTGGTGTCTGCTCGGCTGCGCCATCGGCGATTTCGGCACCATCGCCTTCTTCCAGTTCACCGGCATCCCGTGGCCGACCATGGCGATCATGCTGCTCGCGATCATGAACGGGCTGCTGACCTCCATCGCGCTGGAGACGATCATCCTCTCCCGCCAGATGGACATTCGCACCGCCTTCCGGACGGCGATCGGCATGTCCTTCATCTCCATGATCTCCATGGAGGCGATGATGAATGCGGTGGACTGGGCGCTGACCGGCGGCGCGATGCTGACATGGTGGGTCGTGCCGCTCATGCTGGCCGCCGGCTTCGTCACGCCGCTGCCCTACAATTATTGGCGGCTGAAGGCGCTCGGGAAGGCGTGCCATTAAGGGCAAGGACGCCTTGACGCGGGGCTTGGCGCTGCTGGTGCTGTTGCTTCCGGCGGCGGCGTTCGGTGGACACGAGCTTGAGAACCGCGACCTCCGGAACGGGCAGAAGCTGTATGCGGAGCATTGCGCGTCCTGTCACGGGGCGAAGCTGGAGGGCCAGCCGGATTGGCGGAAGCCCGGTCCGGACGGCGTCTTCCCCGCGCCGCCCCACGATGCGACGGGCCACACCTGGCACCACGACAACCGGCTGCTGTTCGACTACACGAAACTCGGCGGCGACGCGCTGTTCGCGGCGCGCGGCATCCGCGGGCCGAAGAGCGGCATGCAGGGGTTCGCGGATGTCCTGAGCGATGACGGGATCTGGGACATCCTCGCCTATATCCGCTCCACCTGGCCGGAGCGGGTCAAGGAAGTGCAGGCGGCGAGGAATCCGCCCCACAGCCGGTAGCCGCCCCCTGCCGCGGGATGCCGCGCAAGGCGTCGCTTGATGGGAAATTCCGGCCGCGCTATCCAGAAAGAGGGCGAAACAGCGAGGCAATCTTCCATGACCGGCACGCCGGGCTACTTCCAGGGCAAGACCATCGTCATTACCGGGGCTGCGAGCGGCATCGGCCGGGCGACGGCGCAGATCTTCACCCGCGAGGGCGCCCATGTCGTCGCCTGCGACATCGACGGGGAGGGCAACGAGAACACGGTGGAGATCGTCCGCCAGGCCGGGGGCCGGGCGCTCGCCGTCGCCACCGACGTCACCCGCCGCGAGGATGTCGAGGCGGCGGTTGCGGAGGCCATCCGGGAGTTCGGCCGCATCGACTTCATGTTCAACTGCGCCGGGGCTGCGGTGCGCCGGTCGGCCTTCCTCGACATCGACGACGATCTCTGGCGCCGGACCTGGGCGATCAATGTGGACGGCGTGCTCTACGGCATGCAGGCGGTGCTGCCGCACATGCTGGAGGCCGGCAAGGGCGTGATCGTGAATGTGGCCTCCATGTCCCACAAGCGCGGCGGGCCCGGCACCTCCGTGCACTACGCCTCCGCCAAGGGCGCGGTGCTGACCATGACGCTCGGCGTGGCGCGGGAGTTCGCAAGCCGCGGCATACGCTGCCTGTCGATCTCGCCCGGCCCCGTCGAGACGCCGTTCCAGGCCGCGGCCGCGACGACGCCCGACACCATGGCGACCTTCCTCTCCGACGTGCCGATGGGCCGCTTCGGCCAGCCGGAGGAGATCGGCGAGCTGGTGCTGTTCATGTGCTCCGACGCCTGCGAGTTCATGACCGCCGACACGGTCTATGTGAACGGCGGCGGCGGCTGGCGGTAGGCGGCCTCCCGTCCGCTCCCCGTCATGCCCGGACTTGTTCCGGGCATCTCCCTTCACCACTCCTCCCGGACGGCCGTATGGATGCCCGGAACAAGTCCGGGCATGACGATATGGGGGCGGGCGCAACGGGAAGAAGGCCGGGGCGACGGCCTGCGCAGGCCGGTGCTCTCCTACTGCCCGAAGCGGTTTTCGGGGTCGGCGGCGAAGGCTTCCTCTTCCGGCGTGGAGGTCCGGCCCAGCACGGCGTTGCGGTGGGGGAAACGCCCGAAACGGCGGATGATGTCGCGGTGCTTGCGGCCGTATTCGCCGCTGCCGGCGCGCCCATAGGCGTCGAACAGGCGCACGACGAGTTCCTGGTCGGCAAGCGACTCGCTGTGTTCCAGCGGCAGGTAGAAGAATGTCCGCAGCGTGCAGGACACCGCGCGGTCGAAGCCGCGCGCCACGGCGAAATGGGCGAGCTCGCGGGCGCGCGGGTCGCCGTCGAAGGCCCGCGCCGTGCCCCGGTAGATGTTGCGGGGGAACTGGTCGAGCAGCAGGACGAGCGCAAGACAGCGCCGCGGCCGCCAGCGCCAGTCGTCGAAGCCGCCCGCAACCGCCTCTTCGACGGCCGGCTCGAACTCCCGGCAGAGATCGTCGAATTCCGGTCCGCCCTTGAACCAGGCTTCGCGCGGCCAGCCGAAATCGCGCGCATCGGCCGGGCCGAACCAGAAGTCGAGCACCGTTTGCGGTTCGGTCACGATATCAGTCCCTTCTCTCCGAGCAGGCGGTCGAGGCCGCCGGGGTCGCGCCATTCGATGGCGACGGCCACGGTCTCCATGGCGGCGCGGATATCCGACGGCAGGCGCACGGCGTCCTTCTCGGTCGTGACGCATCTGGCGCCGAGCGCCGCCGCCTGCTCAAGCAGCGCGGCGATTTCCTCCGGCCGGTAGGCGTGGTGGTCCGGGAAGGCGCGGAAACCGACCAGCCGCGCGCCCAGCTCCCGCAGCGTTTCGGCGAATTTGGCCGGCCGCCCGATGCCGGCGAAGCCGAACACGGCCTCGCCCGCGAGCCGCTCGCTGCCCGGCGCCGGCATCAGGCGCGCCTGAAGGCGGGGCAGGCCGTTCGGCAGGCGGCATTCGGGGTTGCCGACGACAACCAGCATGTCGGCGCGCGCATGGGCCGCCGCGGCCGGCTCGCGCAATGGCCCGGCCGGGAAGACGCGGCCATTGCCGTAGCCGACCGCGCCGTCGGCCACGAGGATCGAAGCGTCCTTGGCGAGGCTGCCGTTCTGGAAGCCGTCGTCCATCACGACGATGCTGGCGCCGGCCCCGGCGGCGGCGGCGGCTCCGGCGGGGCGGTCGCGGGACACCCAGGTTGGCGCGGCGCGGGCCAGCAGCAGCGGTTCGTCGCCGACATCGCCTGCGCCATGGACCGCCGGATCGACCCGCACCGGCCCGCGCTCGCGGCCGCCATAGCCGCGCGAGAGGAAATGCGGGCTGTGCCCGGCGGCGGCGAGCCTCTCGGCGACGGCAAGCGCAACCGGCGTCTTGCCGGCCCCACCCAGCACGGCATTGCCGATACACACGACCGGCACGGGCGCCCGCCATGCCCTGCCGCGTCCGGGCCGCGCGAGCCGGGCATAGAGCCAGCCGGCCGGGGCGAGCAGCCGGCCTTCCGGCGCGCCCGCATCGTTCCAGAAGGCGGGCGGGCGCATCGTCAGATACGGGCGAGAAGCGGCGAGAGCGCGCCCAGCACCTCGTCCAGCACGCCGCCGCGGGCATCGGCCACGGCCGCCGCGCGAGCCGCCTGGGTTCGGCGCGCATCGCCGTCGGCAAGCAGCATGTCGATGGCGGCCGCCAGTTCGTCCCGGTCCGCGACCCGGAGGGCGCCCCCCGCCGCCGCCAGTTCGGTCACGATCTCGGTGAAATTGAACATGGCCGGCCCATGCACGAGCGCCGCGCCCAGCCGCGCCGGCTCGAGCGGGTTCTGCCCGCCATGCGGCACCAGCGAGCCGCCCACGAACACCGCCTCCGCCACCCGGTAGAACAGTCCGAGTTCGTCCAGCGTGTCGATCAGATAGACTCCGGTCGCCGCGCCCGGCAGTTCCCCGCGCGAGCGCCTGGCGACGGCGAGGCCGTTCTTCGCCGAAAGCAGGGTCTCGATCTCGTCGCCGCGTTCGGGGTGGCGGGGCGCCAGCAGGGTCAGCACGCCGGCATGGCTGTGCCTGAGCGCCTCATGCGCATGGGCGACCTGCGCCTCTTCGCCGGGGTGGGTGGAGGCGGCAAGCCAGACCGGCCGGTCGGCCACTGCGTCCAACACCGCTTCGAGGGCTGCTTCGTCCGCGCCGAGCGGCGGGGCCGCATATTTCAGGTTGCCGGGAATGCGCACGGGGTCGGCCCCCAGCATGCGGAACCGCGCCGCATGTTCGGCGTCCTGCGCAAGCGTGACCTCGAACGAGCCGAGCAGCCGGCGCGCGAAGCGCGGGAAGCGCCGCCAGCGCCTGAAGGAAACGGGCGACATGCGCGCATTCAGGAGCGCAGCCGGCACGCTTTGCACCTGGAGCTCGCAAAGCATGTTGGGCCAGAGTTCGGACTCGATCCAGAGCGCGAGGTCCGGGCGCCAGTGCTTCAGGAAACGGCGCACCCACGCCGTCCTGTCCATGGGATAGTACTGGTGGATGACGCCCGGCGGCAGGCGCCGCGCCAGCAATGTGGCGGCGGTGCGGGTGACGGAGGTTGCGAGCACCGCCGCGTCCGGGCGCAAGGCGGCGATCCTGTCGATCAGCGGCAGGACGGAGGCGGTCTCGCCGATGCTCGCGCCGTGGAACCACACCAGCGGGCCGTCGGGGCGCGCCGCGCCGGCAATGCCGCGCCGCTCGGGCAGGCGCGCCGGGTCTTCCCGGCCGCGCCGCCGGCGATAGGCGACATAGGCCGGCAGGATGGGCGCCAGAAGGCCGGTCGCCGCCCGGTAGGCGAGATGCATCATGGTGCGGCAGTGGAGGGCAGGGGCTCGTGCCCGCAAAGCCGGTCGGCGCGGTCGGTGAGTCCGTCCAGCGCCTGCTTGAGGCGGGGCAGGGCGTCATCGTCGGTGACGGGCAGCGCTTCGCCGAACAGATAGACGCCGCGATTGACCGGAAGCGGCAGCAACAGCCGGTCCCAGCTTCCAAGCAGGACGCGCCGGCGGACCGACCAGGACACCGGCAGGATGCGCACCCTTGTGAGCCGCGCGAGCGCCGTCGCCCCCGGATGCGGCACGCCGCGCGGTCCGCGCGGCCCGTCGGGCGTGATCGCCACGATGTCTCCCGCGCGCACCAGCCGGACCAGCCGGCGCAGCGCCGGCGCCCCGCCGCGTTCCGTCGAACCGGAGACGGTATGCAGGCCGAACCCTTCCGCGATGGAGCCGCCGATCTGGCCGTCGCGATGCGCGGAAATGAGCACATGCGTGCGGTCGGGCCAGGGCCAGTCCACCGGAAAGAGCATCAGCCGCCCGTGCCAGAAGCAGACGACGGCGCTGCCGTCTTCCTTCAGCGCCGCCTCCAG
>JAJEAZ010000138.1 GCA_022824105.1 Alphaproteobacteria bacterium | reverse complement strand
GTCGAGGATCGGGTTGACCACGTTCTGGACCAGATAGACATAGCAGCCGTCGAACCACTTGCTGCATTCCCAGAGCATCCAGCGCGCGATGTCGGCGCGAATCTTCGCATCGGCCGGATAGGCCGTCCTGTTGCCGGTCTTTTCCGCCCCATAGACGAGGATGGCGTTGGATTCCCACAGCACCAGGTCGCCGTCCACCAGCGCGGGCAGTTCGGCGTTCGGATTGACCTTGCGGAATTCCGGCTGCTTGTGATCGCCGCCGAAATAGCTGAGCAACTCGTCCTCGTAGCCGGCGCCGATGAGGTCGAGGCCGGCGACGACCTTGCGGCAATTCACGGTGATCGGGTCGTAGTAGAGCTTCATTGGAACGGTCTCCGCGCTGGCTTGGGTTGCCCTGTTTACCCCGTCCCAACCCTTCCGCCTAAAGGAATTTCGGCAGCACCTTCTCGGTGAAGCCGAGGAAAGAGGAATGGCTGAGCGGCGCGCACATCAGGTAGTGCAGGTCGATCTCCTCCCTCAGGCGGCAAAGCTGGTCGGCGACGCGGGCGGGCGAGCCCCAGATCGCCACATTGTCGAGATAGCGCTCCACCGGATCGACGGCCTCGACGGTGCCGTCCGCCAGCACCTGCTCGGTCGGGTTGGCCGTGCCCTTGGACTCGTTCTTGTAGGTGGCGACGATCCAGGCGGCGCCGCGCCGGACGATCTCCGCCGCCTCTTCGTCGCTGTCGGCGACCGCCAGAAGCCGCGCCGTCGGGATGTCCTGGCCGGACGCGGGATGGCCGGCGCCGTCTCGCGCCCGCCGCCATGTGTCCCGGATGCCGTTCAGCCCGTCAAAGGTCGCATGGGGGCCGAGCAGCGGCGCCAGTCCCGCCCTGCCGGCCCAGGCGGCGGCGTCGGGGGAGCCGCAGGCCGCCCAGACGGGTGGATGCGGCTGCTGCGCCGGCTTCGGCAGCACCTCGACATTCTCGAAGGACCAGTATTCGCCGTCCCAGTTCAGCCGTTCGTTCCGCCATGCCGCCAGCACGATCTCGACCGCTTCCTGGAACCGCGCCCGGCTTTCGCCGATGGGCACGCCGAAGGTACGGAACTCGTCCGGGTCGAAGCCCCGGCCCGCGCCCCAGCTCACCCGCCCGCCGGATAGCTGGTCCAGCAGCGCCACTTCCTCGGCGAGCCTGAGCGGGTGGTAGAAGGGCGCGAGCGACACCGCCGTGCCGATGCGCAGCCGGCTGGTGCGCTCCGCCACCTGCACGCCGATCATGTGGACCGACGGGCAGACGCTGTAATCCGTGAAGTGGTGCTCCGCCAGCCAGACCGCGTCGTAGCCGGTCTCGTCCATGATGCGGATGCGGTCCATGGCGCGGCGGTACACCTCGGTAAGCGCCGCGCGCCGGCCGGGCCAGGAGAAGAACTGCAGGACGCCGAATTTCACGAACGCCGTTCCCAGGCCCGCGCGCCGGGGGCGGGCGGGTCGTTGGGCGGGCCGGCGAAGCATTGCGCGATCGCCATCCAGGCCCGCGCCGGTTCGCCCGCGACCTCCAGATCGACATCGGCGATATTGCGGCCCTGCGTCACGACGCGGCAGAAATCGAGCGCCGTGCCCTCCACCCGGTCCGTCGCGCTCTCCGCGCCCCGCTGCCACAGCGCGCCGGAAGGGAGCGTCAGCCGCACATAAGGAACGGGCGCCGGCGGCTCCAGGCCGCGATTGCGGAAGGTCCAGCCGAAGGTCTGGCAACCGAGCACACAGATATTCGCCAGCCGGTCGAAATGTTCGCGGGGCGCCTGCAGCAGGTCGTAAATGTCCTGCCCGTGCGCCCAGGTCTCCATCTGGCGCGCCGTGGCGAAGCTCCGCACGCCCATGTCCGGGCCGACCCAGGCGACGCGGCGGTCGGGGTCAGCCGCCTCCAGCATGTCGCATAGCCCGGAAAGACAGGCCCACCACTGCTCCAGCAATGCCGGGCCCTCGCGCATTTCAGGGGCATCGTCCGGGACTCCGCCCGCCCGGCGCGCCTCGACGACCCGTGCGAAGCGGTCCGGGTCCTCGAGCGAGACCGACGCCATCCAGTCCCCGAAATGGAGATGCTGCATGACGGCGTTGACCGTCCAGTCCTTGAAGGGCGTCGGCCGCGCCCAGTCCGCATCCTCCAGCCCCGCCAGGAAGGCGTGCAGCGCCTCACCCTCCTCGCGCAAGTCGATTGCCTGCTGCAGCATTCCCGATTCTCCCCCCGCCCCAATATGGCACGGTTGGCACTCCGGGCGCGAGGCGTAGACGCCGATGAGTGCAACGCTATTGGGCCGAAATCGGCTACGGAATCAGCTTCACAGCTGCAACGAGAAGCGCATTTGCGGCAATCACCAGGCCCAATAGCCGCCAAGTCAATGTATGCAAATCCGCCTTGAGCTCGGCCTTCAGTTCCGCGAGGTCCGCCTTGGCGAGCTCGGGCGTGGCTCCGGCGTGCTCAAGGGCCTCGGCGGCGGAGAGAGTATCGAATGCGGCGGACATAGAGCCTCCGGTCGGGGCGGACTGCGGCCGATTGAGCCAAAGATGGCGCGTATGGCCGCCGCACGCAAGGGAACGGTGCCGGGCGGCGGCACAATGGCGCTTCCAGCACCGGGGCATAGGCCCGAGGCGCGCTTGCGGCTATGTTGCGCCATCGCGAAATCGGGGATTCGATCTTGTTGCGGCAGGAATTCGAGACGCTTGAACAGAACGGTATAACCGGGGTGGCGCTGCCCCGGATCAACGATCCGAACGTCATCCCGCTCTGGTTCGGCGAGGGCGACCTCGTCACGCCCGCCTTCATCCGCGAGGCAGCCAAGCAGGCCATCGACGACGGGCTCACCTTCTACAACCATCCGAGCGGCCGCGCGGAGCTGCTGGCCGCCATAAAGACTTATCTCGACCGCATCTACGACCTCGACCTCGACCCGGACCGCGTCGTCGTGCCCGGCTCGACCATGCTCGGCATCTTCATGGCGGCGCGCATGACCGCGGGCGCGGGCGACCACGCGCTCATCGTCAGCCCCAACTGGCCGAATATCGACCGCGCGTTCCAGATGACGGGCGCCGAGTTCGACTTCGTGCGCCAGCGGCTGGACCCGGACGGCTGGAAACTGCATCTGGAGGATGTGTTCGCCGCGGCCCGCCCGAATACGCGCGCGCTGTTCATCAACACGCCCTGCAACCCGACCGGCTGGGTCATGCCGGCCTCCGAACAGCGCCGGCTGCTCGATTTCTGCCGCGAGCGGGGCATCGTCATCCTCGCGGACGAGGTATATCACCGGAACATATTCGACGGCGATGTAGCGCCCTCCTTCCTGCAGATCGCCGCGCCCGGCGATCCGCTGATCGTCGTCAACGGTTTCTCCAAGGCCTTCGCGATGACGGGCTGGCGGCTCGGCTGGATGGTCGTGCCCTCCGGCTACCGCGAGCAGATGGCCGCCTATTCGGAATGCGTGAACACGGGCGCGCCGCCCCTCGTGCAGAGCGCCGGCATCGCCGCGCTGGAGCAGGGCGAACCGCTGGTGCGGGAACTGCGCGAACGCTACCGGGCGGGGCGCGATTCGGTGATGAAGATCCTCGCCCCGCACCCGCGCATCGAACTGCAGATGCCGGAGGGCGCGTTCTACGCCTTTCCGCGCGTCCGGGGTCTCCGGTCCAGCATGGACTTCTCGCAGGGCCTGCTGGCGGAGGAAGATGTCGGCACGGCGCCGGGCTTCACCTTCGGCCCCGGAAACGAGGAGAATTTCCGCCTCTGTTTCGCGCGGTCGGGCGAGCAGCTTGAAACTGCGCTCCACCGCATTACCGGCTATCTGGACCGGCACGACAACGAATTCGGCTGAGCGCCGGCCGCCTCCTGTCGCCAGCCCGTTTCCCGGAACCTGAACGGATACCAAATGCCAATGCCGCAATCGGGCGCGCCCCCGCTCCGGGGCGTCAAGGTGGTCGATTTCTCGCGCATCATCGCGGGGCCGCTCTGCACCCAGGTCCTGGCCGACATGGGCGCCGAGGTCGTCAAGATCGAGAACCCGGCGACCGGCGACGACACCCGCCGGATGGCCGAGCCCGGCGCGGCGGGGGAGAGCCATTTCTTCCTCGCCTACAACCGCAACAAGAAGAGCCTCGCCCTCGATGTCCGCATGCCGGAAGGCAGGGAGGTCGTGCTCGACCTGCTGGCGGATGCCGATGTCGTCGTCGAGAATTTCCGCGTGGGCGTGATGAAGCGCTTTGGCCTCGACTATGCCTCCCTCGCCGACCGCTTTCCGCAACTGGTCTATCTCTCCGTCTCCGCCTACGGGCAGGACGGGCCGATGGCGGACCGCCCCGGCTTCGACCCGGTATTGCAGGCGGAATTCGGCATGATGTCGCTGACGGGCGAGCCGGACGGAAGGCCGATGCGCCATCCGCTCTCGCTCATCGACACGATGACGGCGCTCTATGCCGCCGCCTCCGTCAACGCGGCCCTGCTCGCGCGGCGGGACACGGGCCGGGGCCAGTATATCGAGCTCGCGCTCGCCGATGTGGCCGTGGCTGCGCTCGGCAATGCAGGCCTCTACTATCTGTGCAGCGGCGAGCCGCCCCCGCGCACCGGCAACAGCCATATCACCTCCACGCCCACCAACCTGTTCCAGGCGGCCGACGGCCCGCTCTACATGGCGCTCGGCACCGACCGGCTGTTCGGCCAGCTGTGCCGCGACGTGCTGGACCGGCCGGACCTGCCCGACGACCCGCGCTTCGCCTCGCCGGCCGCGCGGCTGGCGCACCGGCCGGAGCTGTTCGCCCTCCTGAACGGGATCTTCGGCTCGCACCCCCGCGAATACTGGCTCTCGAAGATGCGCCACCTGCCGGCCGGGCCCGTGCGGACCGTCGCGGAGGCGCTCGAGTCCGAGGAGGTCGCCCACCGCGGCATGGTGCGGACCATCGACCATCCCGCTGCGGGGCCGATCCGCATCCTCGGCTCCCCGATTCACTTCAGCGATACGCCGGTCCGCGTCGATGGCGCGCCGCCGCCGCTCCACGGCGGCGACACCGAAGCCGTGCTGCGCGGCCTCGGCTATGACGACGCCCGGATCGCCTCGCTGCGCGAAAGCGGGACCCTCGGCCGGCGCTGAGCAGGCTGACGGTCCGCCGCCCGCCCATGCCGCCGCAACGCAACCTCGTCGCCATCGCCTGGATGATCGGCGCCGCGGCGGCTTTCAGCCTGCTGGTCGTTTGCGTCCGGGAACTGTCCACCACCCTGCCGACGCCGGAAATCCTGTTCTTCCGCTGCCTGTTCACGACGGCCCTGCTGGTTCCCTGGGCGCTCCGGGCCGGCTGGGAAGGCGTGCGCACCCGCCGGCCCTGGCCCAACCTGCTGCGCGGCGTGAGCACCTTCGCCGCCATGTCGATGTGGTTCCACGCCATCGGCATCGTGCCGCTCGCCGATGCGGTGGCGATCCAGTCGGCCTATCCGCTGTTCACCATCCTGCTGGCCATGCTGCTGTTCGCCGAGCGCCCCGGAATCCGCCGCTGGCTGGCGACGCTCGCGGGCTTCATTGGCGTGCTGGTGATCGTCCGGCCGGGCTTCCAGGTTATCGGGCTGCCCACGGCCATGCTGCTCGGCGCGGCGGTCTGCTACGCCATCAGCAATATCTGCGTGAAGGCGATGGCGGACACGGAATCGCCGAACAGCATGGTCTTCACGCTGAACTTCTTGCTGCTGGTCTTCTCGGCGGTTCCGACGGCTTTCGTCTGGACGACCCCGGACCTGGCGGCAATGCCCTGGATCGGGCTGCTCGCGGCTTCGGGCTTCGCCGCCCATATGTGCCTGACGCGCTCGCTGGCGGCCGGCGAGTCCGGCGTGGTGATGCCGTTCGACTTCCTCAGGCTGCCCTTCGCAGCGCTGAACGGCCTTCTGCTCTACGGCGAGGTCCCGGATGTCTGGACCATCGTCGGCGGTACTGTCGTTTTCGGAAGCGCGAGCTATATCGCGGTGCGGGAAGCGCGGGTAAGGCGCTGAACGCAACGCGGTTGGAACGGCAACAGGCGGGCCTCCCATGTTCGAGTCGCTGGGTTTCGAGGAAACGACGCCACTGGCCGCGTCGGTCCTGCTGGGGCTGGTGCTGGGCCTTTCGTACGGCGCGCTGGCGCAGCGCAGCGCCTTTTGCCTGCGCCGCAGCCTGGTCGGAGAGTGGCGGGACTGCCTGCCGGCGCTGGGCACATGGGTCATGGCGCTGGCGCTGGCGATTGCCGGGACGCAATCGGTCGTTGCGATGGGCCTTGTGTCCTTTGAGTCCCATCGCTTTCTGGCGCCGGACATTCCGGTCGTGTCCGCGCTGCTGGGCGGCGCGCTGTTCGGGACCGGCATGGTGCTGGCGGGAGGCTGCGTCTCGCGCCTCACCGTGCTCACCGGCAGCGGAAATCTGCGCGCGCTGCTCGTCCTGACCGTTTTTGCCGTCACTGCCCATGCGACGATGAAGGGCGTGCTGGCGCCGCTCCGCGAGACGCTCGGCGCGGCAGCCCTCTATGGCGGCGATGCGCCCGCGCTCAGCGCTCTGCCGGGCGGCGAAGCCTGGCCGCTTGCGCTCGCGCTTGGCGCAGCGGTCTTCGCGGTGCGTTCCGGTGCGCCGCGCCCGCACCTGGCGATGGCCGGCGCAATCGGGCTGCTGGTGCCGCTCGGCTGGGTCGGCACCGGATACCTGCTGCTCGACGACTTCGACCCGATCCCCCTGCAGTCCATGGGATTCACCGGACCGATGGCGGACACGCTGTTCTGGACCGTCGCGGCAACGTCCATCCCCGCCGGTTTCGGGGTCGGTCTTGCGGCCGGCGTCCTCGCCGGAAGTCTGGTCGCGGCGCTTGCGGCCGGCGAGTTCCGCTGGGAGAGCCTGGAAGGGCCGCGTCAGACCGGGCGCTACCTGGCGGGCGCCGTAATGATGGGCATGGGCGGCGTGCTGGCAGGCGGCTGCACGGTCGGCGCCGGTCTCTCCGGCGTCTCGACGGCAAGCCTCGCCGCCATGCTCGCGCTTGCCGCCATGGCGGTCTCGGCAAGGTTGGCCGGGCGGGTCCTCGCCGGGCGGTAGATCGGTAAGGGGACGGCGGCGTTTCCGTATGGAAGCGGAAACGCCGCCAGCCCGCTCAGCTGAACATGTCGTCCGAAATGGCCGAATACCAGCCGAGCGATTCGTCGTAGGTCGCCTTGCGGACCTCGGCGCTTTCCCCGGTCTGGGAAATGAACCCGTCGGTCTTGGCGATCTTCTCGTCGGTCGCCTCGTAGGACGCCCCGACCTTGACGCCGTCATCGGTGGCGATGAGCGACCAGCAGGTGTTGGAGAAGCGCGCCGGATACACCTTCGAGTCGGTGAGCGCCCCGCGCACCGCCATGGCGCAGACCTTCGCCTGGCTGTTGGCGGAGAAGCCGGATTTCGGCATGTCGCCCTGCTGCGAGGCATCGCCCAGCACGTGGATATTCCCGTCCGCCCGGCTCTGCATGGTGTGCGCCACCACCGGCGCCCAGCCGGCATCGTTGGTGATGCCTGCAAGCGCGGCGATGCGCCCGGCCTGCTGCGCGGGGATGACGTTGCAGACATCCACCTTGTTGACCTCGCCGTCGATCACGACCTCCATCGCCCCGGGCCGCACCTCCACCTTGTCGCCGCCGAAGTCCGGGCCGATGCGCTCGACCATGCCGGCGTAGTGGCGCTGCCAGCCTTCCTCGAACAGGCCCTGTTTCGAGAATTTGGGCTTGGGATCGACGATCAGGATCTTCGCCGTCGGGTTGGTCTGCTTGAGGATATGGGCCACCATCGAAATGCGCTCATAGGGGCCCGGCGGGCAGCGGAACGGGTTCGGCGGCGCGACCATGCAATAGACGCCGCCCTCCGGCATCGCCTCGATCTGCGCCTTGAGCAGCTGGGTCTGGGAGCCGGCCTTGTAGGCGTGCGGCATGCGGTTCTGCTGGGACAGGTCCCATCCTGCAACGGACCCTTCCTTGAAGTCGATGCCCGGCGACAGCACGAGCCGGTCGTAGGAGAGGCTGCCTCCGCCCGCGAGCCCGACAGTCCGCTTGTCGCGGTCCACGGAAACCGCCCAGTCGTGGACGACATTGATGCCATGGTTCGCCGCGAGGGCGCCGTAGCTGTGCCCGATCGAGGCATACTCGCGGAACCCGCCGATATAGAGGTTCGAGAAGAAGCAGGAATAGTAGGCGCGGGTCGGCTCCACGAGCGTCACGTCCACCGCACCCTTGGAATCCCTGGCGATGTAGCGCGCCGCCGTGGCCCCGCCGGCGCCGCCGCCCACGACCACGACGCGCGGGCGTCCCTGCGCGAGCACTGCCGGGGCCGACAGCGCGGTCGATGCCGCAACAGCCGTTGCGAGGACCTGGCGCCGGCTCAGGCCGTTGTTTCCCTTCCATTGACTCATAACGCCTTCCCCTTGGTTCATGGTTCGTCTCCCGCCCTCCGGAAATGCGCTGCGAGCGCAGCGATTTCTTCATCCGAAAGGCGCCCGGCGACAAGCTGCATGGCGGGATGCACCCGCTTTCCGCGCTTGTAGGCCTGCAAGGCTATCACGAAGTCGTCGTGCGGCCATCCGGTTATCGCGGGAATGCCCTCCTCGCCCCCGTCCGGGCGGTGGCATGTGGTGCATTCGCCCGCGAGATAGGCTCCGTAATCGGGGTCTCCCCGGATGGTGAGAAGCTGCGGGTCAAGGCCGTACTCCTCGGGCGTGGCCGTCGGCTCGGCCGCCGGACGGTCCGGTCCGCCGGCGGAAGAGAGCCTGAGCCACGCCAGCAGGTCCGCCCGGTCGCTGTCGTCCTTCATGCCCGCATAGCTCATGCGCGAGCGCGGCACCAGCGCGCGCGGCTCGGACAGGAACCCGTCGAGCGCGGCGGCGGTCCAGACAAGGCCGCCCGCCCCCGCAGCCTTCATGGCGGGAGAGTAGCGAAACCCTTCGAGCGACCCGGCCGCGCGCCCGAACACATCGTTCAGATGCGGGCCGATCCTGTGCGCCGCGCCGTCTCCGACCTGGTGGCAGCGCTTGCACTGGGCGTAAAGCGCCTTGCCGCGCTCCGCGTCCGCGCTCCATGCGCCCCCGGCCGGAACAAGCGCCAGCAAGGCGGCCGCCAGCGCCGCGAACGCGGCCCTAGCCGACGGCGATTTTCCTGCTGAGGCTGTAGACCGAGCCGTCATCGTCCACCCATTCGAATTCCAGAAGCCCGGACGCCGGAACGGCCATCTCGAACTCGATATAAGGATC
The DNA here is from genome assembly GCA_022824105.1 of Alphaproteobacteria bacterium. Taxonomy (GTDB): domain Bacteria; phylum Pseudomonadota; class Alphaproteobacteria; order Bin95; family Bin95; genus Bin95. The sequence goes on along the minus strand of JAJEAZ010000138.1, from coordinate 890 downwards.
GGCCGAGACCGCCGGCTCCAGATCGACGGAGAACGCTTCCTCGCCGTTGTAACGGACCCGGAAGCGGTTGACGATCTGCCGGGGCACGAGGTTTCCGTCGCGGTCGCGTTGCAGCCCCGTGTGCATGGGATGCGTTATCCGGGTGCGCACCTTGAAGGGCACGCCCGCTTCCACCGACTTCGGCACTCTTATACGCGGCCTGGGTTTCGCCATGCTCCGGCCCTCACGCGCAGCCGCCGACCGTCACCGCGACCGCGCGGGAGGTCCTGCGAAACGTGCCGTCCGCCATCTCCGCCACAGCGATCACGTTCTGGCTCTTCGCCAGCCGGATCCGGATCGTGGCCGCGGACGGCACCAGCGGCCCGAAGGCGAATGTCGCGACGCGGGGATACGGGTTTCCGTCGGTGAACAGCGCGATGCGCCGGGCGCCCTCCGCAACGACCCGGATGGGCACGGCGCCGCCATTGTCCGCGATCTCGGGCACTTCGAGCCGCAGGCCGGCTTCGAGCGCCCTCGCTCCCCCCGTGAACGCCGCGATGGCCTGCGACACGCCGTTCGAAGCCCATGCCTCGCCGGCAGGCACCATCGCCGCCGCCGCGGCCGCACCGCCAAACCGCAAAACATCCCTGCGTGTCGGAGCCATTGCGGAACCTTTATCCAGTCGCCGGACTGCCGACGATATGGCTATTCGCAGCCCCCCTCGTCAAGCCTACCGCATGCACAGATCTCGGTCCGGTGACTTCGCAACGCACACCCCCAACCGTCGCCCCGGCCCCCGAGCCGGGGCCCAACTCCGGTCCTGGCGGCAGTTTCAGCGGTTGAGCCTGCTCTCCACCGGCTGCGGCGGTGGCGCGGGTCAGGGATGGGCCCCGGCTCGGGGGCCGGGGCGA
>JAJEAZ010000519.1 GCA_022824105.1 Alphaproteobacteria bacterium | reverse complement strand
ATCGTTTTGCCGGAAGTCGTCGCTGCGCCTATACTTCGCCTGGGTGGCCTCAGTCCAGACCATGGTGCCCTCCATCATGGGTTCGTCTTCACGATGGAATACCATGGCTTGGGGCCACCCGCGACTTTAGGAACAAGCTCTTAGAGCGGTGGAATTCCCCACAATTCGCCATGTCATGGCGGCAGGACCGAGGGGCCAGGGTATGAAGTCAAGGACATGTCCACGTTCATCGCCCGCCCGATCATGGGTGCCTGCAATAGGAATGGCGGCTGGGAATCAGGCACCGCTGCAACCCGGAGAACGGCTGCCAGCTTGTGTTCCGGCCGCAAATCGGGAGCGGTTGCTGCCTCGGATCGGTGCGCCCTGCACCCCCGGAGGGGGCGCAGGGCGGAGCCCCTTTGTGTCCCGGATAATATCGGGGGAAATCTCCGCGTCGTTCCTCTAGTCCTTTGGAATATTTGAACAAAATTTGCACGATGCGGCCCGAGAGATGGGATTTGCAGGATTAGTCATCAAACCGAATGCAGTATTTTTCAAAATTGAGACGGCAATCGACAGTGTGTGGCAGCGGATTACCATTTTCGAGCACTGAGACCAAATGGCAACGCGTGTGCGTGGCGACTCAATGGACGGAAATCCAGGCGACAGCCGATTGCGGTCGAGAATAGCCTGGACCTTCACGACCGGTGATCGCCATTGCAGGACAATGTGCAAACGCGCTGGAGACGATTTGCGAGGCCTGGTCTCTAGCATCTGGTCCGTAAGGCGATAACCCTCCGCGCCGCAGCCGATCTTGCGGGTTTGGCACCGCGACCTCGACCCACCCGCCCGACGTCGCGTACGGCGCCGATGGCGGCTCGGACACCACCTCCAACGGTAGGAAGGGCAGCGCACCCGCGCTATCCTCCGTCGGCCGGTAACGCGGGTCACTTGGTCGGTGTCGTCGGAGGCGAGTTTCTCCATGAAGTGGCCGGAAATGTAGGGCAGCGATTTGCCCGGCTCGGTCTTGACCGCCTGCGATTAGACGCCGGCGGGCGCGGCGACGGCCTTCGGATTGTTCTTGACTGCCAAGAAGTCCCCTTGGTTCGGCGGGAATTACTTTATCGAGCGGAGCCGGCGCGGCGCACCGGCGGTGATGATGGATCGTAGACAAGTGGATGGCCGGTGGCGCCGAACAGCAGTTCCAGCGCTGCCGTCGTCTCATATGCTCCGCTTAGGTGCATCAGGTCCAGGCCGGTTAGATAGAGGTGGCCCTCGGTGGCGGCGCGCCGCGCGAGCAGGTTGGCCACGGGCTTCGCGTCGCCCTCGGCCGGCGGTTCGCCCCGACTATGCAGAAGAACGCCCTTGGCGCTGTCGTGGAAGTCCGCACTGAAACGGTTCAGGGCGTTGGTGAGACGGTCGAGCGCGTCGGTTTCGCCCTTCGCCGCTACCATCTGCACTACCAGGAAACGGTCGTCGTCTTCTACGACGATACTATCCTCGGTCAACAATCCCGGTAGCACGATGGTGCCGAGGTTCTGGAAGGCGTGCGCCGCGGCCTGGATCATCACGTTGGCACCGCCAGCGAACAGGGCTTTCTTCAGGTCGATATCACGCAGTCGGTGCCGCGCGGCCTCGAGCCGGCGGGTGAGACTCTCCTGTTCGGCGAGCAACCGCCGAACCTCGTTGCGCGCCGCCTCCTCGCCATCCAGCCGATAGGCGGCGGCCCAATCCGGCAGATCGAGCGCGAAGCCTTGGCTCTCCATCGCACCCAGGAGCGGCACCAGCGCTTCGTGCAACGGTACGAGATCGTCGAGCGGGGCCATCGGCATCAGCAACAGATGGCCTGGATGGCGGTAGATGTAGCCGCCATGCACCGCACCACTCTCGGCGCCGAAGAACAGCGGCTCTCCGGGGAAGGCGTTGAATGCAACGGCCGCCGTCGTGGCATAATCGATCCGCTCCGCAAACCTGCGGAATGGATGGCCGCCCCTGAAGAGCGAGGGTTCTGAAGCGCTGACCGTGCGCGCCGGGGCGTCAGGCAGCGCGTCGAGCAGGTCGAACTCGAACACATCCTCAATGATGTGCACACGCAGTGGCGCCGCCGGCGGCGGCACCACCACGAGGACGCGGCCCCGGTCGAGAAAGCGCCGGATCTCCTCGCGCCGCCGCCGCCCGTCGGCGAGCAGCGCGTTCGACGCGCGCACCGAGAGGAGCGGTCCCGCGTCACTGTCGCCCGGCTGGGTGTAGTCGTCTCGATATTCGTCGATCAGCCCTTCTGGCCGCCACAACACCGCGTCGAAGTCTAGCAAGCTGCGCTCCGCTGCGAAGGCTAGCGGTTCGATGGCCGGATGGCCGGGATCGTAGCCGATGGCGGCGACACGCATGCGAAGTCAGGCTTTCCATTGATCGGATCGGCCACCAGCATGACGACCATCCTCGAATGCCACAACGAAGCATCTGCCTCCGCCTCTGTCCAGGAATTAGTCTTATAGTCTAGACAAACAGACAAAGCCGTGATTGTCTTTTCGCATGGTGCATCGCATCACTCCCTATCCCGCTGCCACGGCGGAGGCGACCGCGCCGGTCGCGGAGCGGGATCCGCTCGGTCCAGCCAACGAAGACTCGCGCAGCGCGACGCGGCTCTTGCGCGCGGTGCGCCGCACCGGCTGGGCGGCCGGCATCGACGCGGGGGACGTGCGGATCGACCGCGGCTCGCTGGTCCCCCTCTATGTGCAGATTCGCCGGCGGTTACTGTCGCTGATCGCCAACTGGCCGGATCCCGCGCGCCGCTTCCACACCGACGAAGAATTGTGCCGCATGTTCGGCGTGGCGCGCATGACGGTGCGCGCAGCGATCAAGGAATTCGTCGAGGCGGGACTTCTGGTGCGCAGCCGCGGTGCCGGCACGATGGTGGCGATCGATAAGGTCGACGAGCATGTCTCGCCGGAGATGGATTTCATCGACCAGTGGGCGCATCGCGGCCGGCCGTTGAGTCTGGAGATCCGCCGGTTCCAGGCGGCGCCGGTGCCGGTACCTTTCGCCCAGGCTTTGGGGCTGGCGGCCGGCACGCCGGTCATGTCGATCGAGCGGCTGCGCTCGGCGGGACCGGTCCCGGTCTCGCTCGACTTTCGCTATGTGCGTATGTCGGCCGCGGCGGCGATGACCGAGGCGGCGGCGGGACGGGGATCGCTGCTCGAATTGCTGCAAAGCGTCACGCCGCTGAGCCATGCCGAAATGAGCATCGAGGCGGGCACGGCGGATGGCGACATCGCCGACATTCTGGAACTGATGCCCGGTGATCCGGTGCTGGTGCGCGCGCTGGTCTACATGGACCGTGACGACCGGGCGGTGATGGCCGGGATTTCCTATTACCGCTCCGACCAGAGCGGCTATTCGATTCGCGTGCCGCTGTCCGCGCGCGAGGCGGACGGCCGGGCGGGAGACGGCCAATGGGGCCGGATCGTCGAATTTTCGCAGACCATGGGGCGCACGGAATAGCCGGGCGCCCGTTGGAGCAGCCTAAGGGCCAGAGAGTGAACCCGGAATTGGGGAAAAGGAGGACTTCAGGATGAAACTTCGCACATATGCAATGGGGGCTCTGGGAGCCACCCTGCTGACTGCGGCGGCGGCCGGCAACGCGCCGGTGGCGGCGCAGGACATCAAGATCGGTACGATCCTGTCCACGACGGGCCGCGCGGCGTTCCTCGGCGAGGACATGAAGCGAGGCATGGAGATTGCGGTCGAGGAGATCAACGCCAGAGGCGGTGTGCTCGGCAAAAAGATCAACTGGATCTTCTACGACACTGAAAGCCAGAGCGTGAAAGGCGTGAACGCGGTCAAGCGGCTGATCTCGCAGGACAAGGTGACCATGGTTGTCGGTGGAGGCAGCATGAGCGGCATTGCGCTGGCGGTGCTGCCGATGACCGAACGGGCCAAGGTGCCGTTCATTTCCACCGAAGGCAGCATGCAGATCGTGAACCCGGTCGCCAAGCGCCCGTTCACCTTCAAGAGCACCGCCGACGACGATCAGGCGGTCGCGCGGGCGCTCGATTATCTGAAGAAGAAGGGCGTCAAGAAGTTCGCGCTGCTGCACTCGACGACAGGCTTCGGGCAGAGCGCGCTGGCACAGACCAAGAAGGTCGCGCCGCAATACGGCATGACCGTAGTCTACGAGGCGTTCGGGCCGGCCGACACCGATCTGACCCCGCAGCTGACCCGCATCAAGGAAAGCGGCGCGCAGGCGGTTATCATCTGGACGGTAACCCCGGCCGGTGTCGTTGCGCTGAAGCAGATGCAGCAACTCGGCATGCAGAAAATGTACCGCGTGCATTCCTACGGCTTCGTCTCGCAGCGTTACATGAAGCTCGCTGGCGACGCCGCGAAGGACCTGCTGCTGGTCAGTGTGAAGTTCCCGGTTGGCGACGACCTGCCGGATAGCGATAAGGCAAAGAAGCAGATCCTGTCGTTGATCGCGAAGTACAAGAAGAAGTATGGTCGCGAACCGAACCAGTTCGTCGCGCAGACCTATGACGCGATCCATCTGGCGGCGGTCGCGATCGGCAAGGCCAAGAGCACCGACTCGGCGAAGATCCGCGATGCGATGCAATCGATCACCGGCTACGACGGTGCCAGCGGTACCTTCAATTTCGCCAAGAACCGCCATTCCGGCCTGTCGAAAAACGACCTGGTGTTGGTGAAATGGGAAGACGGCCGCTTCAAGCTGGCCGACTACTAGCCTAGGGTCGGCGGGAGCCCGGGTTCGGGCTTCCGCCCCTTTCGCCCGCCCAACTCGAAGGAGGCAGACCATGTCCGCTACGGTCGCCGTTCAGCCCCAGGTGTTGCGCGAACCAACGATCCTGGATCGCCCGGAACGGCGTTTCCCCTTGGATCTTGAGGCTCGTATCCCGCGTATCCGCAACCTGTTCCATTCGGCGACGAAGAACCAGTGGGACCCAAAGACGGATATCGACTGGGACCGGCTGGATCTTTCGAAATACACCGGGGAACAGCTTTCTGGCGCCCGCGAATACTGGTCGCGCCGCGCTTGGGGAGAATATGGCGCGATCTCGGAGAGCCCGGCTCTCCTGATCCGCTTCTGCCAGGACCGGCTCGAACCCGACCTGCAACTGTTCTTCACCATCCGGTCGCAAGAGGAGGCGCGTCACGCCGAGGTCTGCTACCTGTTGGCCGAAAAGCTGGGCGGCTACGTCGAGCAACCCTACGTCACCAACTATCAGAACTCGGTCGCGACGCACGGCATCCGCAAGATGGCGCTCGACCCGAATTTCTCGCTGGAGGCGATCATCGCCGCGCTGGTCTGCGCGGCCGAGGAGATCGCCTTCGACGTCTTCAAGCATCTGTGCGATGTCACTACCGACCCGGTTGCCCTGCAGGTCGTCAAGGCGGTGATGCGCGACGAGGTGCGGCACTGCGCCTTCGGCTGGTACTACATGGAGCACCGGATCAAGACGATGACGCCGGAGGAGATCAAGGTGGTGGAGAACGCCGTCATCACCATGATCGAGAAGGTGGAGATGAACGGCTATCACAGCTCCTGGCTGGCGCCGGAGACCTCCGCCTCCACCCAGGAGGTGACCGCCGACCGGCTGACTTGGGAAGCCGGGCTGGGCGCGACCGTCGAGGAGTTGGAGAAGCCGGTCTTCGTCGGCTCGGTGCAGCGCATCCGCCGCCAGATGGCGCCCTGGGGCGTCGAATTGCCGACCTTCACCCATCCCAAGATCGGCGAATTCTAGGACCCGCGACCATGGCACAGGCCGAAGCCGCGCAGCCGACTCCGATCCTGGTCGAGCGGCGCTTCCCTCTCGATTTGGCCCACACGATCGCCTCGATCCGCGATCTCTACGACAGCGGCAAGCAGGCGCGCTGGGATCCGACCTCGGACATCCCGTGGGGGCGGGTCGATCCGTCCGCCTACGACGCCGCGACGATCGAGGCGGCGCGGCTGAGCTGGAGCCGCCGGGCCTGGACCGAATGGACCGGCCTGCCGGAAACGCCGGCGCTTCTGATCCGCTTCTGCCTGGAAGTAGGACGGGAGGCCGATCCGAAATACTACCTCTCGGTGCGCAACACCGAGGAGGCTTGGCATGTCGAATGCTGCCACCGCTTCGCCAAGGCGCTGGGCGGCTATGTCGAGACGCCGGTTAACACGGCCTATGCCGAGCTGTTCAACCGCAACTTCCACAAGTGTGCGCTCGACGCCGACCGCTCACTCGACGCCTATGTCGCCGCGCATTGCGCGTTGGAAGACGGAATCGATCTGGAGCTGTGGCGCGGCTATCTGGGCAACGCCACGGACCCGGTCGCAAAACAAATCCTGGCGCTGTGCGTCGAGGACAAGAAGCGCCACGCCGCTTTCGGCTGGTTCTATCTGGAGAAGCGCGCGCCGGAATTGAGCGCCGCCGACAAGGCGCTGATCGCGGGGGAGGTGGCCGATCACCTGCGCGACGTGGTGTTTCACGGCTACCACTGCGCCTGGCTGGTGCCGGGCGGTGCGGGCAAGGAGGTGGTCGACGCCGACCGGGCGACCGCCGCGGCGGGGCTCGGCGCGCTCGACCCCGAGGCCGAGCGCAAGATTCTCACCGACTATCTCGACATCGCATACGGCAAGTTCGCGGCGCTGGGGATCGCGGTCGACCGCTTGGACATACCGGCGGCGACGAGCTGAACCGCCCGCGAAATTTGGTGGATCATATGGAAGCGCGCGCGGCACACGGCGCCGGATCGGTTCTGCGGTTTCAACATCTGACCTGGCCCGAAGTGAACGCGGCGGCCAAGGACGGCCGGCTCGCGCTTATTCCGGCCGGAACCATCGAGGCGCATGGGCCGCATCTGCCGCTCGACACCGATGTCGTGATCGCCGAGGCGATCTGCGAGAGGGTTGCCGGGCGCATCCCGGACCAGGTGGTGCTGATGCCGACCATCACCATCGGCTTCGGCCCGCACCATATGGACATGCCGGGCAACATGACCATCGGGTGGAAGACGCTGATCGACCATACGCTGGATGTGATGCGCTCAATCGCCTATCACGGCTTCGACCGGATGTTGATCGTCAACGCGCATGGTTCCAACAGCCTGCCACTCGACATGGCCGCGCGGCTGATGATCGTCGAACAGCCCCAAGTGCAGGCCGCTTTCCTAAACTGGTGGTCGCTGTCCGACGTCAAGGCCGTGTGCAAGGACATGATCGAATCCGAGGTAACCAGCCATGCTTGCGAGGTGGAAACCTCGATCTATCTCGCGGTGGCGCCGGAGCGGGTGCAGATGGACAAGGCCGAACCGGACATGGGCTTCGACTGTTCGCCGCACATCTGGCGCGACCTGTTGGGACGGCCGCCCGCAGGAGAGGGTTTCAAGAGCCCGGTCGGCCTGATGGAATATTGGAGCACCTGGACCACCAACGGCGTGCGCGGCGATCCGACCAAGGCGACGGTGGAGAAGGGGGAGGCGATCCTCGTCGCCGCGTCCGGCGAGATCGCCGAGATTGTCGTGGAACTGAAGGCGCGGAAGATTCTGCCGCGGCGCGATTTCCATGGCGACGGCCGAACCCCGGCGCCGGTCCGCACCAGCAGCGAGATCGGCTAGGATTTGCTAACACTGCTTTGTAGCGAGCGTAATGCGTTCATGGTGTTGATCCCGCATGGAACTGACGAAAGCTCAATACGCCCGCATTGCTCCGTCCCTTCCGGTGCAACGCGGCAACATCAGCCTGTCGAACCTGCAAGTGCTCAACGCCAGCCTGTACGTCGCCGAGTACGGCTGCAAGTGGCGGGGCTGCCGCCCCCCCGCTTCGGCAACTGGCACGCCATCTACACGCGCATGAGCCGTTGGTCGAAGAGCGGGGCGCTCGACCGGGTGTTCGAGCAGATCCAACGGCAACAGATCGTGCGCCTTGAGCTGGAGGCTGTGTCGATGGACAGCACCATCGTCAAGGTGCATCCCGACGGGACGGGGGCGCGAAGAAAAACGGCCCTCCGTCCATCGGTCGATCTCGCGGCGGCTGGACCGCCAAACTTCATATGGTTGCCGCGGACGCCCGGACGACCGTGACCTTCTCGCTCTCCCCAGGACAGGCGGACGACGCACCGGAGGGGCGCAAGCTGTTGCATCGTCTCGGTCGCCAGCGCGCCAGCCCGACGCTGGTGATGGACCGCGCCTGCAATGGCGACGGGACACGCCAACTGGCGCTCAAGACCCGACGCGATTCTTGGGAGTACAACCGGAAAATGGACAAGCGGCGCAGCGAGATCGAGCGCCTGTTCAGGAGGCTCAAGGGCTTCTGCCGCATCTTCTCGCGCTTCGAAAAACTCGATGCGCTGTTCAGGGGCTTCGTCCTCTTCGCATTCATCGTCGATGTTGCGCGATAGTGTTAACGAGGCCTTAGGCGAATGGACTTCGAAGCGAAGCTGTTGCAGCTGATCTTTGCCGGTATCAGCACGGGCGCGGTCTATGCGCTGATCGCGGTCGGCTTCAACGTCATCTTCAAGAGCACCGATGCCATCAACTTCTCCCAAGGCGAATGGGTGATGATGGGCGGGCTGATCGCGGCAACCGCGATCGGCGCCGGGCAGATGCCGCTGGTGATCGCCTGTATCGTCGCGGTGTTCGCGGTGGCGGTGATCGGCGGCCTGTCGGAGCGGCTGACTGTCTTTCCGATGCGCCGACCAACCCCGATCCTGATCACGCTGATCACGATCGGGCTCGCGATTTGCACCAAGAGTTTGGTCATGCTGATCCTGGGCAAACTGCCGGTGGGCTATAAGCCGTTCACCGGGGAGGTCCCGATCAAAATCGCCGGCGCCACGATCCACCCGCAAAGCCTGTGGATCCTGGGCATTACCGCCGTGTTCATGGTGGCGACGCACTTTTTCTTCGAACGCACCACCATGGGCAAGGCGATGCGCGCCGCCGCCGCCGACCGGCAGGCCGCCGCGCTGGTCGGGATCAGTGTGCGCAATTCGATCCTGACCTCCTTCGTGATCGCGGCCGCCGCTGGCGCCATGGCCGGGGTGATCATCACACCGATGACTTTCATGGTCTACGACAACGGCACCATGCTGGGCTTCAAGGGGTTCAGTGCGGCGATGCTGGGCGGCCTGGGTAACTTGTACGGCGCGCTGGTCGGCGGACTGACCCTGGGCCTCTTGGAGGCGCTCGCGGGCGGTTATATTTCTTCGCAGTTCAAGGACGCGGTGGCCTTCCTAGTGCTGCTGCTGGTCCTGTTCGCGCGTCCGGCCGGCATTCTCGGCCAGCGCGACATCACACGGGTGTAGGCCATGACCGCCGCCGCGACAGGCGCGCCCGCCACCACCGCCCAGCAGGGCGCTCACACACGTCGCATGCTGGCGGTTTTGTGGACGATCCTGCTGATTTTTCCGCTGATCGCTCCGAACAATTACATCATCAATCTCGCGGTCTTCTTCTTCATCAACCTGATCCTCATCGCCAGCCTGAACCTGGTGATGGGCTATTGCGGACAGATCTCGCTGTGTCACGGCGCCTTCTTCGGACTCGGTGCCTATGCGAGCGGCGTGCTGGCGGCCAAGTTCGGCGTCTCGCCTTGGCTAGGCGCGGTCGTCGCCATGGGTATGACAGGCTTTTCGGCGCTGGTGATCGGCCTGCCGGCCTTGCGCTTGCGCGGTCACTATCTCGCTATGGCCACGCTCGGCTTCAACGCGATCATGACCGTGCTGTTCAACGAGATGATCTCGCTCACCGGCGGCCCGAACGGGCTGACCGGCGTGCCGCCCTTCTCGCTGTTCGGCTTCGACATCGCGACCGACACCACTTTCTTCTATTTCGCTTGGGTCGTTGCCGGCGCGCTCATGCTGTTGATCTACAATCTGATCGATTCGCGGTTCGGCCGCGGCATGCGTACCCTCGCGACCAGCGAGATCGCCGCCTCCAGCCTCGGCATCGACACCTTCCGGTACAAGCTGATCGTGTTCGTCGCCTCGGCGGTGATGGCTGGGGTCGCGGGCTCGATGTATGTGCATTTCATCAACTTCGCGTCGCCCGAGACCTTCAGCTTCTTCACCTCGGTGTTCCTGGTGGTGATGGTCGCGCTCGGCGGCTGGGGTAACTATTGGGGGCCGGTCTTCGGCGCGCTGATCTATACCGCCGTGCCCGAGTTGTTGCGCGCCTTCAAGGATCTGGAAATTTTCGTCTTCGGCCTGTCGATGGTGCTCGTCCTGCTGTTCTTCCCCGACGGGGTCGCGGGCGCGATCAAATTGGCCAAGGGACGGATCCTGCACGCCTGTGCCCCCAAGGCCGGGGAGGCCGGCCGATGACCGGGGAGGCGCTGCTCGAGGTAAGGGGACTGAGCCATTCCTTCGGCGGGCTGTCCGCGGTCGCCGAACTCGATTTCACTGCCATCCGCGGCCAGATCAAGGGCATCATCGGCCCGAACGGTGCGGGTAAGACCACACTGTTCAACCTGGTCGCCGGCGTCCTCCCGGCCACGGTCGGCACCATCCGCTTCAAGGGCGAAATCGTGAACCGCATGCCCGCGCACAAGCGCGTGGACCGCGGCATGGCGCGCACCTTCCAGAACCTGCAGCTGTTTGCTGGAATGTCCGTGCTCGAGAATGTGATGATCGGCTGTCATGCGCGCACCCGGGCGGGCTTTCTGGAAGCGGTGCTACGCACGCCCGCCTCGGTGCGCGAAACCCGAGCGGCGCGCGATCGGGCGATGGCGGCGCTTGCCGAACTCGGCATGGAGCGTCTGGCGGAACGGCAGGCAACCGACATCAGCTTTGGCGAGGGCAAGGTGGTGGAAATTGCTCGGGCGCTCGCCGCCGAGCCCGAACTGGTCATGCTCGACGAGCCGACCGCGGGTTTGCCGCACGGTGACATCCAGGAGGTCGCGGCGGTCATCCGCAAACTGAACGACGATGGCATCACCGTGCTGCTGGTCGAACACAACATGCGGCTAGTGATGAGCCTGTGCGACGACATTCTCGTCCTCAACTACGGGCGCCGCATCTCGGAGGGCGGGCCGGAGGCCGTGCGCAAGGATCCGGAGGTGGTGAGCGCCTATCTCGGGGAGGACGCCTGAGATGTTGCGGGTCGAGGGGCTGAACGCCGGCTACGGCAACATCCAGGTGTTGCGCGACCTGTCGCTCGACGTGAGCCAGGGGGAGGTCATCTGCCTGATCGGGTCCAACGGCGCGGGCAAGTCCACGACCATGGGCGCGCTGTCCGGGCTGTTGCGCCCGGTCGTGGGCTCAATCGCCTTCGAGGGGGAAGCGATCGAATCGCAGCCGGCGGAGCGCATCGTCTCGCGCGGGATCTGCCTGGTGCCGGAAGGGCGGCGCGTCTTCCAGCCGCTCTCCGTGCTGGAAAACCTGGAGATGGGTGCCTATCGCCGCCGCAAGGAAGGCCGGCGCGCGCTCGCCACGGATTTCGATTTTGTTTACAGCATCTTCCCGCGCCTGAAGGAGCGGCGCGACCAGCCTGCCGGAACCTTGTCGGGCGGCGAGCAGCAGATGCTCGCGATCGGTCGGGCACTGATGAGCCGGCCGTATCTGTTGATGCTTGACGAACCGTCCATGGGCCTCGCGCCGCTGGTCGTTCGCGAGATATTCAACGTGATCGCCAAGCTTAACGCCGAGGGCATCACCATCCTGCTCGCCGAGCAGAATGCGCGCATGGCGCTGGAGGTCGCCAGCCGGGGCTATGTGCTGCAGTCGGGGCAGATCGTGCTGGCCGCCGACGCCGCCGCGCTTGAGGCCGACGAAGCCGTTCGCGAAGCCTATCTCGGGATCTGAACCATGGAGGTGCAGACAATCTACGAGGGCTATGACGAGTCCGATCTGGAACATCAATACAATCTGCGTCCGCGCCATCCGGAGCGCGATTCTGTCTATGCCAGATATGCCGCGGCGAGCGCGGCGCTGCGCGCTGAGGCGGACGGGCGCTACGACGTGCGCTACGGCGCGGCGAAGCGGCAGGTGCTGGATATCCTGCCGGCAGGCGCGGGGGCACCGGTCCTGATCTTCTTCCATGGCGGCTATTGGCGCGCGCTGGACAAGTCGATCTTCACCTGTATTGCGGCGCCCTATCTGCGCGCCGGTTGGACAGTGGCGCTGCCGAACTACACCTTGGCGCCCGCCGCCCCGATCGATGGAATCGTCGAGGAGGCGCGGCAGGCCGTCGCCTGGATCGCGAATGAACTCCTGCCGGATGGCGGGCCGCTGGTCGTCTCGGGCCATTCCGCGGGCGGACATCTTGCGGTCATGGCGATGCTGGCGGATTGGCGCGCGCGCGGCTTCGCCCGGTCGCCGATCACTGGCGGCCTTCCGGTGAGCGGCCTGTTCGACCTTGAGCCGATCCGCCATACCAGCATCAACAGCTTGGTCCGTTTGCAGCCGGGCGACGCCGTCCGTAACAGCCCGGCGCATCTGGCGGCGCCCGGCGCGGGGCCGTTGCTGTTAATGGTGGGCGGCGGCGAGACCGCGGAATTCCGCGGGCAGACGGTGCGCTTCGCCGAGATATGGCGTGCGTCCGGCAACCCGGCCCAGACGGTGGTCGCCGACGGTCACACGCATTTTTCCATCTTGGGCGCGTTCGGCGAGGCGGACGATCCGCTGTGCGCGCGGGCACTTGAATTTTTCTCGGACCGTGCGGATGATCGGACCCGGCACGGGTGATCCGGAGCGGCCGGCCGATACGGAGGACAGGCTATGGCCTGCGACGCCGGTCACCGGGCTTCCCCGGCGCGCGACAGGATAGCGTTGTGTCGTTCGGCGCGTGCCTTGAACGCCGATCGGCAGGCTGACCCATTGATTGTTCGCAATCCCATATCGTGCCGCCCGGCGCGCGATCAACGAACCGAAGCGCTCGGACACCGTCGAATGGAAAACTGCGAGGCGGCGCTTTCCGCAGCGGATCGGAACCGTGACGAGCCGATACTCCCGTCCCCGTTCACCTGCAGTCGGTTGAATGCCGGCGCCCGCCCGACCGCGCGGCCCGACTAGTCCGAAGTTCCCCGCCGTTTAGAGCGGAATCCGATCATTTTGGATCGTATCCTGCGGCGGCGAAGTAGTTTGCGCATTGGTCGGGTGTGTAGCTTTCGCAGGCCTGTCCGATGGCGTTCCACAGGCCGTCGACGGTGCGCTCTGCGGCTTTGCGGAGCCG